>VGRB01000348.1 GCA_016875475.1 Deltaproteobacteria bacterium | reverse complement strand
GGGGCCGGGGGGCGGGGATCAACCGCCGGAGGTCAGGGCCATCGCATCTCGAACCGTTTGGAATCATGGGGCCCAGGGCTGGCCGCGCCGCGGGGCGCCGCGCGCGCCCGTTCCCGATTCACGTATGGGCGGCCCGCGTCGGAGTCCACGACGCGGGCCGAGGGCGCGCGCCCCCCCTTCAAGCAACCACGCCATCTTCTTTGCTCTGTTCCGGTGCGGCCAGCCCTGGGCCCTGGCGTTTGGTGCGATGGCCCTGCGCCGGAGGTGTTGCGGCCTTGCCCCCGTGCACCCGAGTCCGGTATATGAGTCGACGCGCGATGGTGCGCCGATGGGGGTCGGACGGATGGAGCCTACGCGGAACGAGCCCGCCCAGCACCGGAAGGCGGGGAGGGACAAGCCGATCGTCCTGATCGCGCTCGGCGGGCACGCGTTCATGCTGCGCGGCGAGAAGGGGACGATCAGCGAGCAGGAACGGAACGCCGAGCGGATCTGCAAGCAGCTCCAGACGGTGGTCGATCGCGACTACAACTTCGTGATAACGCACGGGAACGGTCCGCAGGTCGGGCACCTGCTGCTGCTGAACGAGACGTCCGACGGCGGGGTGCCGCTGATGCCGCTCGACGTGCTCGTCGCCGAGACCGAGGGCAGCCTCGGCTACTTCATGCAGCAGGCCATGCTGAACGAGCTGCGCCGCCGCCAGATCCGGCGGTACGTGGTCACCGTGATCACCCAGGTGCTCGTGGACCCCGAGGACCCCGCGTTCAAGAACCCGACCAAGCCGGTCGGCCCGTTCCTGACGCAGGCCGAGGCCGAGCGCCGTCGCGACGAGAAGGGCTGGCAGATCGTCGAGGACTCGGGCCGCGGCTGGCGGCGCCTCGTGCCGTCGCCCAGGCCGATCAAGGTCGTGCAGCGCCACATGATCCGCGAGTCCGCCAACGCCGGCTACATCGTGATCGCGTGCGGCGGCGGCGGGATCCCGATCTTCAAGAAGCCGGACGGCTCGTACGAGGGCACCGAGGCGGTCATCGACAAGGACCTCTCGTCGTCGATCCTGGCCAACGAGATCGGCGCGGACCTGTTCGTCATATTGACCGAGGTGCCGCAGGTCTACGTGCGCTACGGCAAGCCCGACCAGGCCGCGATCGGCGCGATCACGTCCGAGCAGCTCATGGACCTGTACCGGGCCGGCGAGTTCCCGGCCGGCAGCATGGGGCCGAAGGTCGAGGCGGTGTGCGGGTTCCTCGAGCGGGGCGGCAAGCGCGCGATCATCACGAACCCCGAGACGCTCGAGGACGCGCTGCGCGGTCGGGGCGGGACGCACGTCATCGGGGCCTGCTGATCCGTCCCCCGCGCGGCCGGTCCCGGAGGCGAGCTTGCAGACCGAAGTCCTGATCGTTGGGGGGGGCGCCACGGGCACGTCGCTCGCGCGCGACCTCGCCCTGCGCGGCGTGGACTGCATCCTCGTCGAGAGGGACGACATCAACGCGGGCGCGTCGGGGCGCAACCACGGCCTGCTGCACAGCGGCGCCCGCTACGTGGCGAACGACCGGGACGCCGCGATCGAGTGCCGCGTCGAGGGCGAGATCCTGAAGCGCGTGGCGGCCCGCGCCATCCAGGACACGGGGGGGTATTTCGTCGCGGTCCAGGGCGACGACGAGCGCTACGTCGCGGACTTCCCCGGGCTCTGCGCAGGCGCGGGCATCACCGCGCGGGTGGTCGATCCCGTCGAGGCGCGCGGCCGCGAGCCGGCCCTGTCGGACCGCACGATCGCCGTCTTCGAGGTCCCGGACGCCTCCGTCGACCCGTTCCGGCTGTCCCTGGAGTGCGCCGCCCAGGCCAGGAGCCTCGGCGCGCGCGTTCTGCGCAGGAGCCGCGTGGTCGGGTTCGAGCGCGACGGGGAGCGCCTCCGCGCCGCGCGCGTCTGGGACGGTGCCGAGGGGCGCGACGTCCAGATCGAGGCCTCGCAGGTCGTGAACGCGGCCGGCGCCTGGGCGCGCGAGGTCGCGGCGCTCGCGGGCGCGAACGTCGGCATGCTCTACTCGAAGGGCACGCTCCTGGTCACGCACGGCCGGCTCGCGCGCCGCGTGGTGAACCGCCTCCGCCGCCCCTGCGACGCGGACATCCTGATGCCGGGCGGCACGGTCTCGATCCTCGGCACCACGTCGAGCCGCATCGACTCGCTCGACGACGTGCACCCGACGCCGGCCGAGGCGGACGTGCTCGTCGCCGAGGCGTCGCGGATGGTCCCGTCGCTCGCGACGGTGCGCTACATCCGGGCGTACTCGGGCGTGCGGCCGCTCGTCGCGTCCCGGGGCGGCGGGGACGGCCGCGCGGCGTCCCGCGGCTTCGCGCTGTTCGACCACGCGGCGGACGGCACCTCGAACCTCGCGACCATCACTGGCGGCAAGCTGACCACCTGCCGGCTGATGGCCGAGCGCGCCGCGGACCTGGTGTGCAGCCGGCTCGGCGTGACGCGTCCCTGCCTGACCGCGACCACGCCGCTCCCGCCCGATCCTGCGTGCGAGTGGACCGAGCCGGGCCGCTCCCCGCGCGAGTGGATGCGCGCGCACCGCCCGGACGACGCGCTCGTGTGCGAGTGCGAGATGGTCTCGGGCACGGCCATCGACGCGATCCACGCGGCGCTGCGGGCGAACGGCGAGGTCCCGACGCTGACCGACATCGGGCTCAGGAGCCGCGTCGGCAAGGGCGCGTGCCAGGGGGCGTTCTGCGCCGTGCGCGCGGTGGCGCACCTCTACCAGAAGGGGGATTTCCAGGCGCAGCGCGGGCTTTCCGAGATCGTGGACTTCTTCCGCGAGCGGTGGCGCGGCCAGCACGCGGTCCTGTGGGGCGAGCAGCTCGCCCAGGCCGAACTGATGGAGGCGCTGCACTGCGGGCTGTTCGGCGAGGAGCTGGTGCGGTGAGCGGGTCGGATCGCCAGGACAGGGTCTGGGACGTCGCCGTGATCGGCGCGGGCATGGCCGGCATGGCCGCCTCCCTGTTCGCCGCGGGCCGAGGCCTGTCCTGCATCCAGATCGGCAACGGCGGAGGCATCCTGTTCGCGAGCGGCCTGCTCGACCTGCTCGGGGTCCACCCAGTCGCCTCGCGGCGCGTGTGGCCGTCCCCGTGGGAGGGGCTCCGGTCGCTCGCCGCCGACCGTCCGGACCACCCGCTCGCCCGCATCGGGGAGGCGTCCGTCCGGGCCGCGCTCGACGCGTTCGTGGCCGCGCTCGGGGACGCGGGCCTCCCGTACGCCCCGCTCGGCGAGGAGAACCGCACCGTGCTGACGTCCATCGGCACGGCCAAGCCGACGTACGGCGTGCCGCGGTCCATGCATGCGGGGGTGGACGCGCTCCGGGAGCGCGCGCCGTGCCTGCTGGTGGACTTCCGCGGCTTGCGCGAGTTCGGCGCGCGCCAGATCGTCGCCACGGTCGGGTCGGCGTGGCCGGGGCTCCGGAGCGTGCGGGTCGAGTTCCCGGGCTTCGAGGCCGTCCCCGAGCTGTACGCCGCGCACCTGGCGCGCGTGCTGGAGGAGGCGGGCCCGCGCGAGCGGACGATCGGCCTGGTGAAGCCGCTGCTCGGCGACGCGTGCGCGGTCGGGTTCCCCGCGGTCCTCGGGCTCGGCAGGTCGGGCCGGGTCCACGCGGCGTTCGAGGCCGCGCTCGGACTGCCGGTCTTCGAGGTCCCGACGATGCCGACCTCGGTCCCCGGGCTGCGGCTGAAGGCGGCCCTGGAGGGGGCCGTTGCGTCGCGCGGGGTCGAGCGGCGCCTGCGGGCCGCGGTGGGCTCAGTGACGTTCGGGGGGGAGTGCGAAGGGGGCGGCCCTGCGCCCGGCACGGCGTCGCTCCAGCTCGGCGGCCCGTCCGGCGGGGAGCGTGTTGTCGCTCGCGCGGTGGTCCTGGCCACGGGCCGGTTCGCGGGCAGGGGGCTGGTGGCGGGGCGCGACCGGATCCGCGAGGGCATCCTCGGCCTTCCGGTCGAGCAGCCCGCGTCCCGCGAGTCGTGGCACCGGCGCGAGTTCCTCGACGCGCAGGGGCACGAGGTCAACCGGGCGGGCCTGCTGGCGGACGAGGCGTTCAGGCCGCTCGACGCGACCGGGAAACCGAGGTGGCCCGGGCTGTTCGCGGTGGGGTCGATCCTCGCGCACCAGGACTGGATGCGCGAGAAGTGCGGGTCCGGGCTCGCGATCGCGACGGCCTGGGCCGCGGCCGACAACGCCGCTCGTCACGTCCGGGGCGGGGGGGGCGCGGCATGACCGTCCTCCGCATGGCCGTATGGGCGTCGCTCGCGCTCTGCGCGCTTGGCCTCCTGTGGCGCGCGGTCGCCTGGGTCCGGGTCCGCATCGGGCCGGATGCCCGCGCGCTGTCGTTCCGCGAGCGCGTGGCAGCGGTCGCGCGCGGCGTGCTCTCGGGCGTCGCGGGCCGCTCGGTCCCCGGCGTGCTCGGTGCGCTGCTGCTCGACGTGCTGCTCCAGTGGAGGCTGCTCCGCCGCCACCCGGTGCGGTGGGCGGGGCACGTCGCGATCGTGGCGGGCTTCTCGGCGCTCGTGGTCGTGCACGGGATCGGCCTGGACCTGACCGCGAAGCTGATCGAGGGGTACCAGTCCACCCTCGACCCGTGGCTGTTCGTCCGCAACCTCGCGGGCGCGCTGGTCGTCGCCGGGGTCGCGGTCGTGTTCTCGGCACGCGCCTTCGCGCGCCGGGGGGGGAGACCGTCGGCGCGCCGGCCCGCGGACGCCGTCTTCGTGCTGCTGCTGTCGGTCGTGCTGGCGACCGGGTTCGCGCTCGAGAGCGTGAAGATCGTGTCCCCGCGGGCCTTCTACCGCATGGCGGACGAGTACGTGGGCACGACCGATCCCGGGGAGCTGTTCTCGCTGCGCGTCGCCTGGGCCGAGGACTTCGGCGTCGCGTTCCCCGACCTCGCGCGGCCCCCGGACCCGGACGTGCTGGCCGAGGGCCGCGAGATGCATGGGGACGCGTGCGCCGAGTGCCACTCGCCGCCGGCCGCGGCGTTCGTGTCGTGGCCGGTCTCGCGCATGCTCGTGCCCTACGCGGGGGGGCTCGACGAGCACGCGGCGGACGGGTGGCTGTACTGGGTGCACGTGGCGGCCTGCCTGCTCGGGCTGGCGACGCTCCCGTTCACCCGCCTGTTCCACGTCGTCGCGGACCCGGTCGGGCTGGCCGCGGCCGGCGCGGCCTCGGCGGGGGGATCGACCGTCGCGGGCCGGGCGACCCGCCGCGCGCTCGCGCTCGACGCGTGCGTTCGTTGCGGGCTGTGCGACGCGCGGTGCTCGGTCGCGCCGATCGCGAAGGCCCTTCGCAACCCCTGGCTCCTCCCCTCCCACAAGGCGTCCGCCGCGGGGGGGGGGCTCGACCGGCGGCACGGCGACCGGGTCGCGGAGGGCGCATCCCTGTGCACCTCGTGCGGGCGTTGCACGGAGGAGTGCCCGGTCGGGATCGACCTCGAGGACTTGTGGACCGCGCGCCGCGGCGACCTCGCGGACGGCGGGCGGCCCGACGCGGCGCGATGGGTCAAGGCGCGGCCCGCGGTCGAGTGGGCCGAGGCGCTCGCGGCGCGTCCCGACGTGTCCTCGTCGCGTCCCGACGTGTCCTCGTCGCGTCCCGGCGAGGACGCGGTCGAGGGGCCCCTGTCCGCGGACCGCCGGACGTTCTCGCCGTGCGTCCAGTGCCAGGCCTGCACGAACGTGTGCCCGGTCGTGGCGCACAGCACGGACCCGGCGATCGGGGTGGACCTGACGCCCCAGAAGGTGATGAACCTCCTGCGGCTGGGCATGCGCGACCTCGCGATCCCGTCGCGCATGGTCTGGGATTGCGCGACCTGCTACCAGTGCCAGGAGCACTGCCCCGAGGGGATCCGGGTGACCGACGTGATGCTGGAGCTGCGCGCCATCGCGCACCGCCGCCTGGGCACGGTGCGCGACCGGAGGCGGACGTGAGCGGTACCAAAC
>VGRB01000347.1 GCA_016875475.1 Deltaproteobacteria bacterium | reverse complement strand
CCTGGCGGGTCCGTTCAACCCAGCCTTGCTCCCGTCCGACTCCCTCCCCGTCGCCCTCGCTCCCCTCCTCCGCCACGGACGGGAGCAAGGCTCAACTGGTTCGACCCCCCCCTTCCTCCTGGGGGTGCTCACTGGGCCGGGACGAACTCGCGCAGGCGGGTGTGCTGAAGGAGCGACGGCAGGGTGGCGAGGGTGAAGACCTTTCCCTGCGTGGCGAGAAGCATGCTTCGCATGTCCTCTGCGCGGACGCCGAAGCCGCGCCCGTCGATGCAGGCGACGACCTCAAATGGGGGGCGGTTGGCTCTGATGCGCTCGTCGCGCATCCCTGCGAGAACCTTGAGGCGTGCGACCTTGTCCCTGGCGGTGCCATCGTCGTTCGTGATCTTGGCCTCGATGATGACCGCCGGGGCGAACTCGGTCGGCACGAAGAAGTCGGGAGCCTGCTCGAAGCCGGGAACGCGTTCGGCCCGGCGCGTGCGACGGAAGGTAACGCCATGGCCACCGAGAAGCTCGTCAATCGCTGACTCCATCACGTCGCCCACGAGTTCGGACACGGAGTCACGGTGACTCGCGAAAGGGCGACCGAGGTAGCGCTCGTAGAGGAGGACCGCGTACGGGACGTGTCGGCTCGCAACATGGCGGAGGGATACCAGACCTTCGTCCGTGTCGGCCTTCTTCAGGCGATGCACCGTGTGTTCGGCCCCGGCCGGCGCGCCCCGCGCAACGCATTGCGCAGCAACGGAGAGGAGGGCGCGGGCACGAACGGCAGTCTTGCCTGGAGCTTCCTCGCGGAGGAGCTTCGCGAAGAGGTCACGCTGATGACGGACCTTGACGTCGAGCGACCTGGCGACGCCTTGCGCGACGTCGCTTCCCAGTTCGGAGCGGGCGAGTTCCGCCCACTCGGGCGGAGAGAAGCCGAGGATCGTGCGAAGCACGACGAAGCAAAGCGCGTCCGCCCTGACCGCTTCAGCCAGCGTGGCCTCGGTCACGTCGCCGAAACCAGACGTCACGCGCTTGAGCGTTTCGTAGGCGTTCTGGAAGTCGTGGAACTCAACGAAGTGCTTGCCTTTCGGCAACACCAGAAACCGGGACTGCAAGTCGGCGAAGGTCGCCCGGACCATCTCGTCCAGCCGCGTCTTCATCTGGTCGAGGGACAGATGAAAGGGGCGGTCAGAAGTCGACGGCATCCGCGTCCTTCGGTTCCCCATAAGCGGTCGAGTCTTCTCGCAGGCCAGTCGCGTCACAGCGGCGCGTAAGGGCGTCAGGTGGAAGCAGTTTCTCGATCTCGGGCCAGCCCCCTCCGATGCAAACGGCCTGTTGAACCCGTTCGAGCTTCTGTTCCCACGGAGCCGTCTTGTCCCATGTTGGCCGCGTGCGCCAGATTGCCAAGCGGACCAAGTGCCCATACGCAACGCAGCGCGCGTCACCACGCGTGACGCTGACACCACCCCGAGCAAGGCGGGCAAGATCGGCCAGGACCAACGAAGCTACGCCCGCAGGGGTTTCCACCAGAGCCGAGCGAGGAACTCGGCCGGTCGTCCGGCAAACGAACACGGTGTCGATGATGGACGACTCGGTCCCGTGGATATGGATGGAGCCCCCCATCTCGCCCGGAGCTGGAAGCGACGCGGTACAGGTCAAGCCGGCGTCAAGCAGACCCACGGCGATCGGTGCGTACGCATCGATGCTGTTGTGGTGGTACGTGAAGGCGAGTGGCGCACCTTCTTTCAGCGCTTGCGCCATGCGACAGAAGACACTGGACAAGCCGGCCGCGAAGTTGTCCAAGCCCCTCGATAGGGTCGCGTTGCCCGTCAGCTCTCCGGCGTTTCGCGTGGAGGTCGCGCAGAACGCCGGTTCTCTGCCGTCGATGAGGCGACGCAGCCACGCGTAGCAAAAGTCCATCAGTTCCGCGTACTGGACGTTCGCGAAGTACGGGGGGTCCGTGAACACGGCGTCCAGACTCGCTGGCGGGAGAGACGATTCCGTCGAACTCCCGCAATGCAATTGAACCGAGCGCTTCTGGGCGGTCCCGGGCGCAGACCCACCGATCCACTCGCCCAGGATCGGACGAACAACCTTCCGACCGCGCTCGACCCCAACCTCAAACGGCCGCTCGCAGTACTCCTTCGCGCGCCGGAACTTCTCAACGATGTTCGTCCATCCGCCGCTGCCGACGTTCGTTCGAGTCACCGCGTGCCGGATCCCAAGGAGGTTCGACTCGCATTGCACCAAGCCAACCGGGAAGCCATGGACGGAGAAGATGTCGAGCGACTTCAACGCCCAGGTGTCGTAGCGACAGAGCATGTTCTGGTAGCGCAGCATGTCCGAGACGTTAGTCGCCAGCGCGTCTCGGACTCGATCATCTGGCACCGTCGCGACCTGTCGGCAAAGCAGTTCGAGACCAAGAACCTGTCGGGCGTTGAACAGGTGCCGCCACTCCCTGTATCCCCACCTGAGAAGACGATTCGTCTCGTCCCCGGGTGGGATCGGATCGTCAGGGGCAAAGTGCGGGCTGAACCCGATCGCTCGTTGCTCCGCCTCTGCGTATCGAGCCGTGTCTTCCGCGTCGGGACGCTTGAAGAACCGGCCCTGGTGCGTCCCGCGGCAGTGGTCGCAGTGGTACTCGATGGCGAACATGCGGTGCCGCGGGACGCCCCCCGACGCCGCAGGGACCTGGTTCACCGTGGCGCAACGTGGACAGAGGCATTTCCCGCGCTTTGCTGGTCCTTCCAGGCCAAGGTGGGCACTGCAGCAGGGACACTCACCGAGCGCCTCCAGCGAACGAACCTCGGCGAGCGCGCCGCACCGCGCGCAGCAAACGACGTTCGCCGTGTGGCGCGAGTCCTCCGCGACGAGGTACCCGGGGAACGCATCGAAGTCGCTTCCGCACTTGGTGCATCTCTGGACCTTGACCCACAAGAAGTACTTGATTTTGGCATCCGGCCGACCGCAGACTTCGCACCGCGTGCGGTAGAGTGCGCCGACCGCCGAATCGAGGGCCGTGAGCACGCGCTCCGCGGCCTCGGTGTAGGCGTGGAGGTCGATCGATTCGATCTCTTGGCGAACGATCCACCAAGCCATTGGATTAATATCGAAACCAACTACATCGCATCCGAGGCGGTTTGCCTCGACCAGGGGCGTCCCCCCGCCCATGAACGGATCGGCTACTCGAAGCCCGGCCAGCGAGTGCGGGCGGTAGAAGTCCTCAGCGAGTGCGCCTTCCCCGAATTCGGACAGGAGCAACGCACGAAAGAGGGTTCCAGGGCGTCGTGCGAACCACTTGTGGACCGCGATCACCGGCCGGTAGTTCTGCTGGACCTGCTTCTCGCGGAGGGCCAGGTCGGCCACGAAGGCGACATCGAACCGCGACTCGATCCCGCTCAGCCGCCTCACAGACGTCCCGAGGCGCGGACCTTCGAACAGGTCCAACGCGGAACTGCCATTCTGCGGGCCTCGTCGCGCGGTCATCGGTCGCCCCGGTCCTTCCCGTTTCCACTATCGAGCCAAACGGCCATCCGTTCCGTCCCGGCCCGGATGGCTCAACCGAGGCCATGCTACAACGAAGGTGCGACACCCGTCGAGGCGATCGTTCGCGCCCGCGGACTCCGGCGTCACGCCTCGCTGGTCGGGACGAGGCGGCGCGAGAGCAGCGCGCGGAAGCGGGTGGGGCCGGGGTGGAGGCGTGGCATGGCCGGTGGCGGTCACCGCGTGGAAGGTGACCGCGGGCGGTCATGGCGGCGCGAAGTCCCTGCCTGTCGGGGCATGCGGAGGGCCTCGAGAGCAGCACCGTACAGGAGGGCGTCGTCGCTCTTCGGCCACAGCCATTCGGGCTTGTCCTGGGCCTCCTCGATGCGTCGGGTCGCGAGGTCGTGGAGTCGGGTCGCGACCCGGACGGCGAGGAGACGGATGTCGTCGTCGGCGGGCGGCGGGAGCGGCTCGAACGCGAGCGGCGCGTTCGGGTCCTGGCCGGGCACGAACAACCCGTCGGGCACCGCGACGTGCAGATGGGGGAAGAGCTGGATGGCGCCTGCGAACCTCCGGACGAAGGTCACGGCCCCGGTCTGGCCGTCGCGAATGCCGAGACGGCGGCCTCGGCACGCAGGTCGCGCGGCCCGGTGCCGACCGCGCAGGCGACCTTCGTGCCTCCCGCCTCGACGCCTGCGAGCATCGTCCGAGGCCGCGGCCGTGCGCGAACCCGGAAGCCCCGGCGGTCCTTCCGCGGCTGCCCGCGCCGGCCGGCGTGTTCGGAGCGCCCGGTTCCCGCCCGGTTCCCGCCGGGTTCCGGCCGGGTTCCGGCAGGACCAGGCCGCCCCCCTCAACACCCCTCGTCCACCTGGGAATCGCAGTCGTCGTCGGTCGTGTTGCCGCACTGCTCCGGCGCGCCGGGCCATGTGGTGGGGGCGGCGTCGTCGCAGTCGCCCGCGAACAACGCGGTGTGCGGCGCGACGGGCGAGCACAGGCACGCGGGGTCGCCCACGCCGTACGTGTCGCCGTCGGCGTCGGTGAAGTAGGGGTTGCACCCGACCGAGTCGGGCTCGTCCGTCGCGGCGTCGCAATCGTTGTCCCGGCCGTCGCCGCACAGCTCGGCCGCGGCCGGGTTGATCCACGACACCTGGTCGTCGCAGTCCTGGCCGCGCGACGCGGTGTAGGGGAACGCCGCGGAGCACAGGCAGCGCACGTCGAGGTTCACGCCCCACGTGTCGCCGTCCGCGTCGCGGTTGTACGGCGTGCAGCCGCCCGCGTCCTGCTCGTCCGTCTTGCCGTCGCAGTCGTCGTCGATGCCGTTGCATTGCTCGGCCGCGAGGTGGGACACCGCCGGGTCCAGCACGCGGCAGTCCGACGCGTCCGGGTCGCCGTCGCCGTCGTCATCGTCGTCGCACGGGTGGCCGCGCCCGTCCGAGTCCGGGTCCTCCTGCAGCGGGTTCGCCGCGAGCGGGCAGTTGTCCGCGCCGTCCGCCACCCCGTCGCCGTCGTCGTCGGCGTCGCACGCGTTGCCTGTCCCGTCGCCGTCGAGGTCCGACTGGCCGCCGTCGGGAAGCGGCTGGGCCGCGCCGTTCGCCGTGGTGGGGCAGTTGTCCTTCCAGTCCGCCACCCCGTCGCCGTCGTCGTCGTCGTCGCACGCGTTGCCCGCGCCGTCCGCGTCCGTGTCCGCCTGCCCCGGGTCCGCGACGCGCGGACACACGTCGGTCGCATCCGGCACGCCGTCCGCGTCGTCGTCCGGGTCGCACGTGTCGCCCTTGTGGTCGCCGTCCAGGTCCTCCTGGAGCGGGTTCGCCGCGAGCGGGCAGTTGTCCATCCCGTTCACCGTGCCGTCGCCGTCGCGGTCCGTGTCGCACTCGTCGCCCGTGCCGTCCTTGTCCAGGTCCCCCTGGGCCGGGTCCGGGAGCATCGGGCACAGGTCCGTCGCGTCGGGCACCCCGTCCCCGTCGTCATCCGCGTCGCACGCGTTCCCGGCCTTGTCCCCGTCCGTGTCCTCCTGGCCGCTGTTCGACGTGTCCGGGCAGTTGTCGAGCGCGTTCCCCACGCCGTCGCCGTCGCGATCCGCGTCGCACGGGTTGCCCCTGCCGTCGCCGTCCGCGTCCTGCTGCCCCGGGTTCGGGATCAGCGGGCAGTTGTCCGCCACGTCCGCGACCCCGTCGCCGTCGTCGTCCGCCTGGCACGCGTCGCCGATGCCGTCGCCGTCCGCGTCCTGCTGCCCCGGGTTCGGGATCAGCGGGCAGTTGTCCGCCACGTCCGCGACCCCGTCGCCGTCGTCGTCCGCCTGGCACGCGTCGCCGATGCCGTCGCCGTTCGTGTCGCGCTGGTCCGGGTTCGCGACGTCCGGGCAGTTGTCGCCCCCGGTCCCCACGCCGTCGTTGTCCCCGTCCCACTCGCACGCGTCTCCCTTCCCGTCGCCGTCCGTGTCCTGCTGCCCCGGGTTCGGCGTCAGCGGGCAGTTGTCCCCCTTGTCCCATATGCCGTCGTCGTCGTCGTCCCCGTCGCACGCGGGG
>VGRB01000346.1 GCA_016875475.1 Deltaproteobacteria bacterium | reverse complement strand
GCGCGGCGGTGGCGGGGGCGGGGGGGGGGGCTGCGGCGGGGGCGGCGGCGGCGGTGGCGGCGGCGGCGGTGGCGGTGGCGAAGGCGCCGAGCAGGACGGGTGCCTCGAACAGGGCAGCGGCTCGGGATCGTGGGACCCCGTGGACAACACGCCTCTTGCGACGCCGAACGAACTCGGGTCGTTCTCGCCTCCGCTGCCAGCCGACCCGGGTGGGTTCGGGGCGGAGTCGAGCGGCCGGTCGTCGGGCGGGGGCCTGGTCCGGGCGGACGTCGGCCCCGCGGACGGGCAGCTTCGTGCGGAGATCTCCGTGCCGGCCGTCAGGACGATGGGCCTCAACTTCGCACCGAGGTTCATCTACAGCAGCCAGACGGCGGTCCCGAGCTTCTGCTTCGGCGCAACCACTGAACTGGCTGATTCGCCTGCGGTCATCACCCCGTCCTCCACCAGCATGGAGTGGTCCTTCATGGGGCGGACCGGCGAGCCGCACGTCGGGGGCGCCAAGGGCGTCACCCTCCGGATGCACGAGTGCATCGACGCGGTCGACGCGGGTGGGAACTGGCTCGGGACCGGCGTCTATCCCTACCGCCTCGTGCTGTCGAACAACTACCTGCTCGAGTACTTCAGTGTACGCCGATTCGGGAGCCTGCCGGAGGAGGACCAGGGACTGGGCGTGATGACGGACGAGGTGTTCCGGCGGAGGCGCGACATCGGGAGCTTCGTGACGATCGTCAACCGGCGGGAGAGCCCCTTCGGGGCCGGCTGGAGCCTCGCCGGCGAGGCCCGGCTGTTCCGGACCCCGGGCGGCGGATTCGTCGTGGTCGAGGGGGATGGGGTGACCCAGCTCGGCGGACCCGCGGTCGTGACGCATCTGACGGACATCGTCGGATCGGACCCCGGCGACACGGCATTCCTGGCGTTCGATTCGGACAACAACCTGTACTACCCGAAGTACCGGATGATCTATCGGTGGACCCGCAGCGGCGTTCGCACGCGGATCGCGGGAACAGGAAGCGACAGCTCCGCCGGAGACGGCGGCCCGGCCACGCAGGCGTCCTTCAGGGACCCCCGCGGAATGGCGTTCGACGCCACGGGCAACCTCTACGTCGCGGATCGCGAGGCCGGCCGGGTGCGCAAGATCGACACGATGGGGCTCATCTCGACCTTCGCCGGAAACGGCGGGGGGGACGGCGGGGGCGGTGTCGGCGAGGTCGCCGCCCAGATCGGGATCGGGAAGCCGAACGACGTCGCGGTCGACCCGGACGGGAACATCTTCGTCGCGTCGGCCGGCCGGATCCGCAAGGTGGCGCCCGGCGGCCGGGTCTCGGCCGCCTGGGCGCTGACGGGCGCCTGCGCCTGCGCGGAAGCCGAAGGGCCGTGGCAGCTCGCGTTCGATCCGACAGCGTCCGTTCCCGGCTATCCGTACTTCGTCCTGGACGGGCGCGTCTGCCGGATCGACCCGGAAGACGGCGTGCAGCCCGTGCTGTCGCTGGGAGGCCCGAACCACGGGCTCGCGATCGGGGCCGACGGCACGATGTACGTCACCGCGGGGAACCGGATCCTGGCCAGCACCCTGGACGGCGCGGACACGTGGTGGTTCGCCGGCCAGGAAGGCATCGGGCCGAGCTGCCAGCCCGGCACTGATCCGGGCGACGGTGAGCCGCCGCTTTCGGCGTTCCTGACCGAGCCCCAGTACCTGAAGTTCAACGCCCGGGGCGAACTGCACGTCACGAACCTGTATTGCCATCCGTTCATCAGGAAGATCGCCCGCGGCAGCTCGCGAGGGGTCTTCGACGCCTCCGAGGTGGAGGTCCACGACACCGGAACGATCCGCTACACGCGCCACTTCCCGAACGGGGCCCGGCAGGAGTTCGACGCGGACGGTCGCCTCCGGACGCGCGCGGATCGGAACGGCCTGACGGTGTCGTATTCGTACGACCCGCAGACGAAGCTCATCCAGTCGGTGACCTACCCGAACGGTCGGGTCTTCTCGTTCACCTACTCGACGTCGACCGTCACCGTCACGGACCCCGCCGGCCGCGTCACGACGCTCGCGCTCGGTGCGTCGGGGGACCTGGACTCGGTCTCGTTCCCGGAGCCGGAGGCAGGAGTGAGCGTCGGCTACGACTTCACGTACTCGGGCCACCTCATGACCGCCATCGACGACCCGGGCGGATTCCGTCGGACGTTCGCGTACGACTCGCAGCGTCCGTCCGAGCACCCGCAGCCGCTGCACCGGGTCGTCGAGACCACCCGGCAGATCAGCACGGACGTGACACCGCCGGTCGTGCAGACGATCACGTTCGCCCCTCAGGACCTCGCGGCGCGGACCTGCCCCGGATGCGTGCCCGGGGCCTGGTACAACTCGGAGTGCACGGCGTCGGCGCCGTGCCCCTCGACGCCCACCCCGCCGCCCGCGCTCGTCACGGAGCAGGCGGGTGGGTTCCGGCGCGGCCTCCTCTTCGATCGGAACCAGAACGTCATCGAGTCCACGAGCACGTCCGGCCGGACGACGACGTTCGTGCGCGACGATCAGGGACTGGTGCACGAACGCGTGCTCCCGGACGGAACGCACTGGTACAACTCGTTCAACGACCTCGGCAAGGTGACGCGAGTCCAGGTGGACTGGCCGGGCGCCTCCGGAGGAAGGGCGACCGTCTTCGACGCGACGTACGACCCGAGTCGCGTGCGCCCGGTGAAGATGAGACCGACTTCCGTGACCGACCGTGGCGGCACCCGCGCGTACGAGTACGACTCGGCGGGCAACCTGACCAGGGTCCGGGACGCGCACGGCGTCCTGACCCGCGAATTCGGCTATGAGTCCGACGGCCGGATCTCGTGGGCGTGGAGCGCCCCCAACCCGTCGGACACGCTGCGGAACTGGTACTACGACTCGGCGACGGGAAACCTCTCGAGCGTCGAGGACGAACTCGGGAACGTCACGACCTTCGCCTCGACGGGCGTGGATGCGGTGACGGGGCTCGTCGGGAGCGTGACCACGCCTTCGGGTGTCACGACCGAGTACGGCCACGACGGCATGGGAAGGCTGACCGAGGTGCGGCGCCCGCTCGGGAGCGGGCAGTTTGCCGTTACCGGGTACGAGTACGAGGCAGCCCCCGGCTGCGGCTGCGGCGGCGGCACCGGCACCGGGTCCCACGTGACGCGCATCATCGGCCCGGCGCCCGGGAACGCGGAGACCCGCTTCAAGTACAACGGGTTGGGCGAGATCGAGCGGATCACGGACCCGCTCGGCAACGAGCGCACGTTCTTCTACGACGCGCGCGGCGTCCAGGTCGGGTGGAAGGACGGGTCCGGCTTCGGCGGGACGCCGCGGCAGTGGACCCACGTCTTCGACGCCGCGACGGGGCTCCGCACGGGGACGCTGGACCCGGCGGGCAACGGCGTCGTGTATGCCTTCGACGACCTCGGCCGCGTGGCGACCGCGACGCAGAGATGGCGGGACTACGTCGGCGGCCAGTTGCCGGACCCGCCGCCGGACCCGGCGTGGGTCACCGCCGTGACCGCGTTCACGTACGATCCGACGGGGGGGATCGGCACCGTGACGGACGGTCTCGGGAACCTGACGCGCTACACGCGCGACCCGTACGGAAGGCAGACCGGCTACACGGACGCGTCGGGTCTGACCGAAACCACCGTCTACTACCCCACTCCGGAGCTTCCGGACGTGCCCGACGACGGCCGCCCGGACAAGCGGGTCCTGCGGGACGGAAGCTCTGCGACGTACGCATACGACGCAGGCGGGAGGCTCCAGTCCGTCTCGTACTCGGACTCGCAGTCCGAGGTCTGGTCGTACTTCGCGGACGGCCGGGTGCACGTCGCAACCGGTCGGGACGCGAGCTACACCTACCAGTACGACGGCGACCGGCGTCTGACCTCGCTGGCGAGCGGGGCGGGTCCGAGCCACAGCTACGAGTACGACGCGATCCGGGGCTACCTCTCTCTCGTCATCCTCGGCGGCGGCAGGAGCCTGCGCCTCCACCAGGACCCGTCGGACCGCGAGGACCGGGTGGAGCAGCGCCCGACGTGGTCCTACGTGAAGACCCACCACGACGCGGCCGGCAGGGTGGACTGGGAGGAGGTCGGCTCCGCCTTCACCGGCCAGGACGTGCCCGGGTTCGTGGTGGACTACGCCTGGGACGAGGCGGGTCGGCTGCTGACGAAGGTCGCCTCGAACCCGGACCGGACGGCGACGATCTTCGGGCTGTCCTACACGTACGACGTCCGCGGTCTGGTCGCGAGCATCACGGACACCGCGGGCCTGGTCAGGACGTTCGTACACGACGAGGCCGGCCATCTGGTCTGGACGCACTACTCCTCCGGCCCCCACTCGTTCGAGTATCATTACGACGAGGCGGGCAACCGGATCGGGTCCCTGGAGGACGGCGACTGGAGGAACTTCTACGTGGGGACGGGGAACCGGCTCGGGAGCGTCACGGACGGCGTGACCGAGACGTTCGGCTACGACGCGAACGGCGCGACCGAGTCCTGGGCGGCCGGCAGCGAGAGCCGGACGTTCGATTTCGACGCCCGGCAGCGGATGACGTCGGCCACGGTGGACGGAGAGGAGTGGACCTACGCCTACGACACGAACGCCTGGCGCGTGAGGAAGACCGCGCCCGCGTCCGCCGGCGGCGTTACGCTGCACTACTTCCGCGACCTGCGGACCCAGGAGGAGTGGAGCCAGGCGCCGACCGTGCCCCCCAACCCCCCTCCACCGCTCGTGTTCGAGCGCCAGGTGGTCTTCCGCCCGGACGGCTTCACCCCGCTTCTGACGTGCGCCCACGACGCCGAGGGCGACTACTGCGACTACGTCTTCACCGACCACCTGGGCACGCCGGTCCGCGTGCTTGTCGCCGAGGACGGCAGCGTCGCGTGGTCGGGCACGATGGCCCCGTTCGGCGAGATGCTGTCCCAGAGCGGCGACGACCAGCCGCTGCGGTTCCTGGGCCAGTGGGCGGACGACGAGACGGGGTTGTACTACAACTGGTGGAGGTACCTGTCGCCTTCCACCGGGGGATACTGGTCAGAGGACAGGCTCAGGTTGCCAAGCCTCAACGCCTTCGCGTACGCGGTGGGCGCGCCGGCCTCGACGACGGACCCCTTTGGTTTGAGCCCGGTACCATGGCAGGATCTGTACTTGTATTGCCCCTCGCAAGAAGACGAGTTCGAAGACAACTTCGATAGCAAAGGGAAATGCGTCCGCTGGTGTCGTGGTGTGTGCGACGCCGCCCCAGCGCCAGCGGCATGGTCTTGTTACTACTACATGACGAGTTTTCCCTTGTACCTGCTCTGCTTGGCAGCTTCCGCATCGTACCCCATCGTCTGCAATGAGGTCTGCGAGTGGAGTTGCGAGGGCTTGTAGTGGTGTAGCGATGGTCGAACCCAGGACATCCGGCATTGTCGCTGGGGGCGGAGGTCGCAGGCCTCAAGGATGGGTATTGGTGGTGTACTGCGGCATTCCTGCCATAGTCGGCGGATTCGGCGTCGTGCGTGCCGTCGCGAAGGGAGATCTCGCTTACGGAATATGGTGCGGCGCGCTCCTTCTTGTCGGCACCGGTCTCACCGCCCTGGCCCTTCATTACCAGCGCCGAGGGAGGTCGAATGACGAAGGGACGAGGGGACGAATTGAGTAGTTGTGGCGAGTGGTTTCTTGGATAGCGGAGCGGGAATGGCTGTCTGGCATCGGGGGCCACTGCCTCTTGTCGTGGCTGCGTTCGCGTTCGCGGCTGGCTCCCCTGGGGAAGCTTGACGCCCTCGTAAAAAGCCTCCAGAAGCCCATTTCGCGGGGGGTACGCGCACGCAACCCCGCGAAGTCATACGGGCCGATTTACCCCCCGCGCACCGTTTCCGGCCCGTTTGGGGGTTCTTACAGGGGCGTCAAGCTTGACGCCCTCGCAAAAAGCCTCCAGAAGCCCATTTCGCGGGGGGTACGCGCACGCAACCCCGCGAAGTCATACGGGCCAATTTACCCCCCGCGCACCGTTTCCGGCCCGTTTGGGGGTTC
>VGRB01000345.1 GCA_016875475.1 Deltaproteobacteria bacterium | reverse complement strand
GGGGGACTTCGTCTGCGAGCGCATGCGGTCGAGGCTCACGATCTGGCCCTCGAGCCACGTCTCCATGTAGACGTCGCGGACCGTGTTCGCGAGGTCCGCCGCCTTCACCGGGTCGTCCCAGGTCGCCTTGATCGAGAGGAGCGAGGCGTCGCGGCCGCCGCTGACGCTGACCGCCCTGCCCACGGACTCGAGCGGGCTCGCGAGGCCGAGGCGCTCCCGGACCTTCGACAGGTTCTGGATCAGCTTGACCTGGTTCAGCTCGTTCTGGAGCGAGAACGACGCGGACGCGCCCTGGGCGTCGCCGAGCGTGGTGTACCGGAGCAGCGTCGTCGCGGTGTAGGTGCGCTGGCCGGCGAGGATCCCGACCCAGGCGCCGATGCCGAGCGCGGCGACCAGGACCGACAGGAAGTGCCAGCGGCGCAGCCACAGGTCCGCGAGGATGGTGCGCGGCTCGAACGGGAGACGGACGTCGTCGGCCTCCGCCTGCTGGTGTCTCCCGTCGAGCACGTCCCCGCCCCGCCACGCGACGCCGAACCGTACCCTTCGGGGGCTGGTTTGGTCAAGTAGGGCCGATGCGAGCGCCCCGCAAGGCGGGGCGGCGGGCAGGGGGGCGAGCCGCGCCCCCCTCCGATCGATGCTCCTGGGGCCTGCCGGGTCGGGAAGGCGGGGTACGCGTCTCGACGGGAGTCGTTCGGGACCGCCTGCCGTGCGGGCCGGGCGACGGCGCGGAATGCCCGAAGCGCTTCATCCGGGTCACCTGAGCCGCTCCGGCATCCGCGCGGTCGCGCGGTCGAAGGCGAGACGGGCCATGGACAGGTCCAGCTCGCCGCGGACCCGCTGCAGCTCGGCGTGCGCCAGGGTGCGGTGGGAATCGAGGACCTCGGGCTGTCCCCCCTCGCCGCCCTTGTAGCGCGCCTCGGCGAGCGTCACGGCCTCGCGCGCCGCGCGGACCGACGCCTGGAGCGCGGGCAGCCGCTGTCGTGCCAGCCGGACGCCGGCCGCGGCCTGCTCGACCTCGGCCCGGATGGTCACGTCCACCTCGCGCTGCTCGGCACGCGTTGCGGCCAGCGAGGCCGCGGCGGCCCGTGCGCCGTGGACGGTCTTGAGCCCGGAGAAGAGGGGCCATGTCAGGCCCGCGCCGGCCGACCAGTTCGGCGCGAGCGACGCGAACTCCGGGCCGTTCGCGGTCCCCGACGCCCCGACCGCCAGCATCGGCCACCAGTCGCTCTTCGCCTGCCGGACGTCGGCCTCGGCCCCCCGGGTCCGTGCCTCGGCGCGCGACCGCTCCGGCCGCCTCGCCAATGCGGCCTCGACCGCCGCCTCGACCGCGGGCTCGGCCGTCTCCGGCTCCTCGGCCGGCCGCATCGTCGTGAACTCGGCGGGCTCCCGGACGCCCATCGCCGCGAGCAGGGCGGACTTCGCGATCGCGAGCTGCTCCCGCGCATGCACCGCGCCGGCCTCGGCCGCGGCCGCGAGCGCCTCGGTCTGCACCAGGTCGATCCTCGGGCGCGCCCCGAGCTTGTACATGCCCTGGGCCTGGGCGGCGGCCCTGCGCGCCATCTCCCGGGTGGACTCGGCCACGGCCATGGCCTCGGCCGCGGCGATGGCGGTGAGGTAGCGGGACGAGACGCGGTACCACAGGTCGAGCCGGGCCAGCGCCCCGTCCTCGCGGGCCGCCTCCGCCCCGGCCCTCGCGGACTCCCATGCCCACCCGGTGCGGCCGAAGTCGTAGATCGGCTGGTTCAGCACGAGCGCGAAACTGAAGTAGTTGAACGTCTCGCCGCCGTAGGTCGTCGTGCCCACGTCCGGGGTCTGGCCCGGCTGGGGCGCGTAGTTCCCGGTCTGCCGCGCGTACGCCGCGTCGAACCTGAGCGTCGGCAGGTAGCCCCCGAACGCCACCTCGGCCCGCTCGGCCGCCGCCGTGGCCCGCCCGGCCGCCGCCGCGAGCCCCGGCGCCGAAGCGAACGCCTTGTCGAGGGCCTCATCCAGGGTCAGCACCCGGGGCTGGGCCGCGGCCCCGCCCGCGACCAACGACAGCGCGACCAGCGTAGCGATCTTCATCCCTTCTGCCTCCCTCAATCCCCCGTACCCGTACCCGTACCCGTACCCGGGCCCGAGCCCGAGCCCGTACCCGCCCTACAACCGGCGCCGGACCGCGTAGAGCAGCCCGTGGAACTGTCCCGGCTCGGGCCGGACGTCCATGTCGTGCGTCGGCCCGAGGCGCTCCAGCAGGAGGGCCAGCGTCCCGGGCCGCAGGTTGTCGTGGTACTCGACGGCGATCCGGTCGATCCGCCGGATCGAGTCCGGCGAGGCGTCCCCGAACGCGTCCTGCTCGGACCCCTCCACGTCGCACTTGAGCATCGCGATGCGCCCGGCGCCCGCGAGGTCGAAGAGCTGGTCGAGCGGGACGATCGGCACCGGGTCGCCGCTGGTCGGGTCCGCGCCCGGCTCGAGCATGTGGTCGATCGAGCGGGCGCCGACGGCCTCCATGCGGCCGAAGCCGGCCTTCCCCAGCGCCATCCGGAGCGGCGTGACGTTGGTCGCGCCCGCGGCCCCGAGGTTCGCCGCGAGGCACTCGTGGTTCTCGGAGAAGGGCTCGAGCGCCACGACCCGGCACCGCGGGTTCGCCCGCGCCGCCAGGATCGAGAACAGTCCGACGTGCGCCCCCGCGTCCACGACCACGTCGCCGTCGGCGGGCGCGTAGAAGTCGCCCGTGTAGCAGCGCTCCCGCCAGACCTCGAGCAGCGTGCCGACGAGCCCGACCCGGCCTGCCGGGTGGACGATCCGGGTTCCCCCCCAGGTCACCGCCTCCGCGGCCGGCCGGCCCGCACGGTACGCGGCGATCAGCTCGGGGCCGTTCCGGAACGTCCGGAGCAGCCAGGCGTAGCGCATCAGGTTGTCGAGTCGCATCGTCGCCTCGTCGGACGTACCGGAAGCCCGTCAGAGTGTATCCCCGGCTCGCCCCCCTCGCCAAAGCGGCGACGGGCGGTAGAATGAGCCCCGGAGGCAGCGATGAGGATCGTCCCGGCCGTGCTGCTCGCCGTCGCGCTCCTCGCGGTCGCCGGCGACGCCCGGCCCGCGCCCGCGACCATCGACCCCGCGCTCCGGCTGGACGACGCGGCCGACCCGCTCGCGATCCCCCGCGTGGGGGCGTGGCAGCTTCGCGTCCTCTCCCCGCGGGTGCTCGAACTTACCCTGGTCCAGACCGCGGACCGGGACGGCGTGCCCGCGGCGTGGGACTTCGCGACGCGCGACGGCGATCCCCGCCCGCCGCCGGCGTCCTCGTTCGCCGCGACCGTGGACGGCCGCCGCGTGGACGTGGCCGCGGTCGGCTTCCTGCGGCGCGTCCTGTACGCACCGCTCGCGCGGCGCGACCTGAGGCTGGAGTCGCGGCTGTCGTTCCGCCTCGCGGCGCCCGTGCCGGAGGGCGGTCGCGTGGAGCTGACGGACCTCGCCGGCGTCGCGCTCCCGCGGGGCAGGCCCGTGGCCGCGGTGGCCGCGTCCGACCGGCCGAGCCCCGCCGTCCACGTGACCCAGGCCGGCTTCGCCCCGGACCTGCCGAAGCGGGCGCGCGTCGGCCGGTGGCTCGGCAGCCTCGGGGACATGCCGGTCGAGGCGACGGCGTTCCGCGTGGTCGAGCACGCCTCGGGCCGCGAGGTCGCGTCTGGCCGGCTCGAGCGGCGGCCGGAGCAGGGGCTCGTGGACCGCGACCCGCCGTACCAGCAGGTCTTCGTGGCGGACTTCTCGTCGCTCTCCGCGCCCGGGACCTACCGGGTCGTGGTCCCGGGGATCGGGTCGTCCGCGCCGTTCCGGGTCCACGAGGGCGTGCCGGCCGCGTTCGCCCGCGCCTTCGCGCTCGGCGCCTTCCACCAGCGGTGCGGCGAGGCCCTGCGCATGCCGTTCACGAGGTTCGAGCACGGCGAGTGCCACGTCCGGCCCGCGGAGGTGCCGTCGCCCGCGAACAGGTCGGTCCGTGGGCGCCTGTCGCACTGGACCGGGCGCGAGGACGGGAAGCGAGCCCCCCGCCTGGACCGCGTGGAGGCGGCCCTGTTTCCCGCCCTGCGGCCGTCCCCGCTCGACACGCGCGGCGGGCACCACGACGCGGGCGACTACGGGAAGTACACCTGGAACTCCGCCTCGATGATCCACGCGCTGCTCTTCGCGGCCGACGCGTTCCCGGGCGTCGGGGACCTCGACAACCTGGGCATCCCGGAGAGCGGGGACGGCGTGCCGGACCTCGTCCAGGAGGCGATCGTCGAGGCGCGGTTCCTGGCGAGGATGCAGGACACGGACGGCGGCTTCTTCACGCTCCAGCAGCCGCGCGACCGGACCTACGAGAACGACGTGCCGCCGGACCGCGGAGACCCCCAGGTAGTGTTCCCGAAGTCGACGATCGCCACGGCCGCGGCGGTCGCCGCGCTCGCGCAGGCCGCGTCCTCGCCCCGCGTGCTGCGCGCGTCCCCCGGCGAGGCGGCCGCGTGGCTCGCGCAGGCCCGGGCCGGGTGGTCATTCCTCGAGCGTGCCTGGGAGGCGCGCGGCCGCGAGGGCGCCTGCCAGCCGGTCCACCACTACGGCGGCGAGTTCGACGACCGTGACGAGATCGCGTGGGCCGCGACCGAGCTGTACCTGGCCACCGGGGAGCCGAGGTTCCACCGGCTCGTGCTCGACGAGTTCGACCCCGCGGACCGGCGGACCCGGAAATGGACGTGGATCCGGCTGGCCGACGCCTACGGGCACGCGATCCGGAGCTACGCCTTCGCCGACCGCACCGGCCGCGCGCCCGCGGCGGGCCTGGACGCCGATCACCTCCGCAAGTGCCGCGCGGAGGTCGCCGCGCTCGGGGACGAGATCGTGAGCCGGGCCGCGGCGAGCGCGTACGGGACGCCGCTCCCTTTCGAGGCCAAGCGCCACCGGACGGTCGGCTGGCACTTCTCGTCGGAGGCCGTGTTCGACCTGGCGGCCGCGCACGTGCTGGAGCCCCGCCCCGCTCTGATCGACGCGATGGCGGGCGCGCTCGACTGGCAGGCGGGCGGCAACCCGCTCGACACGAGCTTCGTCCCGGGCCTTGGCCTTCGCTGGCCCAGAGACCCCGTCAGCGGCTGGGCGCTCAACTCGCCGCGCGCGCTGCCGCCTACCGGCGTTCCGGTCGGCGACGTCGTGGTGGAACTTGCGCACCTCCCGCCGTACGGGAACGACCTCCGCCGGCTGCGATCGCCGGCGGCGAACGACCCCGTGACGCCGTTCCCGGTGTACGAGCGCTGGGGCGACTCGTGGAACGTCCAGGCGGAGGTCACGATCCCGGTGCTCGCCAGGTCGCTCGGCGGGGCCGCGTTCCTGATGGCGCGCACGCCGGTCGCGGCCCGGGAGTGGCGCGGCGCGACGTGCCGGATCGCCGGGGTGCCCCCCGGGCGCGTGGGCGTCGGCACCCCCGTGCTCGCGCGTGTGGAGTGTCCCGGAACGGACCTCCGCGAGGCGGACGCGATCTGGGAGGTCTCGGGCCGCGAGCCGTCGTCCGGGCTCGCCCTGGCGTTCATGCCGTTCCACGCCGGCGACGCCTTCGTCGAGGTCGAGGTCCGCTGGCCCGATGGCCGTCGGGCTTTCGGTCGCGCCTTTTTTGCTGTGCTTCGTTAGCCCTTTCGCAGGATCCCTTTCGGGAGACCCTGTCCTGTTCCCCCGCCGGCTCCCGATTCACGAAGTAGAAGACGTCGCCCGCGCAACGGCGTGACGCGCCTCACCGACGTGTATCAGGGCGGCGTCTTCGGCCCGGGAGCCGGCGGGGTGGGGCTAACTGGGGGGGGTGGGCGGGGGGGACAACAGGCGCTGCCGCGCCACCCGATACAGGAACAAGGGGTTCCCGATCAGGTACCGCCGCCAGAGCCGGCGCGGTTCCCGGACCAGCCGGTACGCCCACTCCATGCTGGCGGCGCGGACCCATCGCGGCGCGCGGGGGATGCGGCCGGAGTAGAAGTCGAACAGCCCGCCCACGCCCATGGCCACCTTCGCGCCGGTCGCGCGGAGGGGG
>VGRB01000344.1 GCA_016875475.1 Deltaproteobacteria bacterium | reverse complement strand
GTGGTCCAGTTCCGCGGCGTGTTCCTGTTCGGGGCCGCCTACCGGTTCTGACCGCCGTCCGGCCGCGTTCGCGGGGCGGGCTTCGACGCGCGCGCCGCCCTCCCCTCCTTCAGGTGCTTGCGGCACCAGGCGCGGACCTCGTCGAAGTCCGACGTGCGGGGCGCGGGCGGCAGGCTCCGCAGGAACGTCTCGCCATAGCGCTTCGCCAGGATCCGGCGGTCCAGGATCGCGACGACGCCCTTGTCCGACCGGCCGCGGACGAGCCGGCCGAACCCCTGCCTCAGCCGGATGACCGCCAGCGGCAGCAGGTAGTCGTCGAATCGGTCGCGGCCCCCGTCGCGGACCGCGTCGGCGCGCGCGCGGGTGACCGGCTCGTCGGGCGGGTCGAACGGCAGGCGGTCGATGATCACGCAGGACAGGGCCGGGCCCGCCACGTCCACGCCTTCCCAGAACGTCGCCGTCCCGAGCAGGCACGCGTTCGGCGTCTCGCGGAACCGGCGCACCAGCTCGTCGCGCGGCGCCTCGCCCTGGACGAGCGCGGGCCACGGCAGGCCGGGGCGCATCAGCTCGCACGCCCGCCGCAGCGCAGCGTGGCTCGTGAACAGCAGGAACGCCCGCCCCCGCGTCGCGTCCAGGATTCGCCTCGCCTCGGCCGCGAACGCGTCCGCGTACCCGTCGTCGTTCGGCTCCGGCATCCCGGTCGGGCAGTAGACGAGCACGTTCCTGCCGTAGTCGTAGGGCGACGCCAGCACGCACTCCTCGGAGCCCTCGGGCACGCCGAGGCGTGACCGGAAGAAGCCCGTGGCCCCGTCCACGGTCAGGGTTGCGCTCGTCAGGACGATGGTCCGGGCGGACAGGAAGACGCGCTCCCGGAGCTGCGAGGCGACCTCGATCGGGAGGGCCGAGATCGACCCCCCCCGACCGCGCCGCTCCGCCACGCGGACCCGGCCGGGGCTCGCGTCCCCCAGGACCGCCGCGATCGCCTCGCGGGCGCGCGCCGCGCGTACGGGCACGTCCGAATCGAACCCCAGGCCCTGGGCGATCGGAAGGGCCTCGTGCGCGACCAGCTCCAGGTCCGCGTCGATCGCGTGCCACGCCCGGACCGCCCGGGACGGGACCGCGTCCGGCCGGACCTCGCGGCGGCCCTCGTCGGGCACGAGCCCCGCCAGCACCTCGGCGAACCGCTCCTTCAGGCGCGGCGCGGCCGAGAGCAGCAGCCGCGAGTCCACTGGATCCGCCTTCCGGCCGAGGGCGATCGCGTCCTTCGCGAGGTCCGAGACCCCCGCGGTCGCCAGGGACAGGCCGAAGTGGTCCGTGGCAACGTCCTCGATCGCGTGCGCCTCGTCGAAGACCAGGATCGCGTCGTCAGGGAGGATCGCGTTCCCCGAGTCGTCGCGCGACCCGAGGTCCGCGAAGAACAGGTGGTGGTTGGTGATCACGAGGTCCGACGCGCGCGCCCTGGCCCGCGCCGCGAAGACGAAGCACCGCTGGTAGTGCGGGCACATCCGGGACGGGCAGCCGTCGGCGGACGAGGCGAGGCGCCGGACGAGCGGCTCCCCCTCGGGCAGGTCGGTCAACTCGGCGAAGTCGCCGGTTGGGGTCTCGCGTGCCCAGCGCCGGAGCCGGATCAGCAGGCCGCGGCCGTCGCCCCCGAGCAGCCTGAGCGAGTCCCACTCGGCCTCCAGGCGGGCGTGGCAGAGGTAGTTCGCGCGTCCCTTCAGCACGGTCGCCGTGAACGGGTGCGGGAGCGCCGACTGGAGCAGGGGCACGTCCTTGCGCGCGATCTGGTCCATCAGGGCCCGGGTCCCCGTGGCCACGACCGTCTGGCGACCGGACAGCAGGGACGGCGCCAGGTAGGCGAGCGTCTTGCCGACCCCGGTCCCGGCCTCGACGAGGCAGACGTCCTCGCGCGCGATGGCGCGCTGGACCGCCTCCATCATGCGCTCCTGCTCCGGCCGGTGCTCGTGGTCCCGCATCACCCCGGCGATCAGCCCGCCGCTGCCGAAGACCCCTCGCGAGTCGCGGTACCTCATGGCCCGGGAAGGGTAGCACGGGCGCACCACGGACCGCGTGCGCACCCATGCTATATTCGCCCCCGGCTGGCTGGCGAGGACCCCATGGCCGACCGGGACCCCCTGGATTCCACTGCGGAACGCGCGCGAGAGGTGTCGGCGGCGCGCCTGCGTCTGGTCACCCGCGCCGTCATCGCCGCGTCCGTGATCGCGGTCGGCGCCTGGGTCGTGGTCACGCGCTCGTGGCCCGGGATCGCGTACTTCCTCGAGCACCCGGACCTCGTGAGCTACGGCGACGTGCGGGAGCTGCGCGCGAAGGGGACGAAGGCGCTCGACGCCCGCACCAACTCGTTCGTGCGCCTGGAGAACCTGGTCGTCACGAACCGCGCCGAGACGTCGCGCTACAACTACTTCTGGTGCCCCGTGTTCGACGTGCTCGTCCGGACGGCCGCGCCGCTGCCGCCGATCCCGGTGCCCTCCGGCCGGATCTACGAGGCGGAGATCCCGGCCGGGCTCGAGTTCCTGGTCGAGCAGCGGAAGGTCTTCCCCGAGGACCTGTCCGTCCGGTTCGACGCGCAGGGCCGGCTGGTCCGGCTCCGGGACGCGCCCGGCTGGAGCGGACCGGTCGGCCAGTACGCGCGCGACGTCCTGCGCCTGGCCGACGCCGAGGCGGACGCGGCCTGGGCGCTCCTCGACGGCGAGTCCCCGCGCCTGAGGGGCGCGGACGTCGGCTTCCTGCTCGCCGCGCTGGTGGTCGCCGGGTTCGCGCTGACCGCGCTGTTCCTCGCGTGGCGCGCGTACCGGCGGCTCGGGGCCCGCTAGCCCCCCCGCATCGGACCGCCCCTAATCCTTTCCAGCCCTCCGTCCGATGGTTGTCGGTGACCCCCGGCTTTCGAGCCGAAACGCCGGGCGGGCTGCCGGGCGCCTTCCTTGATACCGCGTCCCTCGGCTCCCTCCCCCGGGGAGCTTGCCGGACCCCCGCCCTCGTGGCGGGGGGCCGGCCTCCGGCTCTTCCCATCGCAACCTCCAGCAATCCTCTCGCTGCCCGGCACTCGCCCGGGGTCTTGGGGGCAGTCCCCCCCCAAATCGTCGGGCCTCCTTGCCGTTGGGCGGCTCCCCCTGCGCGGCTTCGCCGCGCGGGGGCGCCCCCAGGGCCGGCTTGTTTCGTGGATCTGGCGCGCTGCGCGCCGTCCGATAGCGTTGCTATCGGCCGGTGCTCGCGTCCGCCGCCTTCGGCGCGGCCGCCTTGGGCCCCCTTTGCGGCCCGGGGGCCGCAAAGGGGATCCGCGAAACCGCTCGGCCATCCGCTCGCCCCCGGCTGCGTCGGACCGACGATTTGGGTCCCCCGGGGGCCACTTGACGAACGGCATCCGATTGCCATGGTACCGTGGGTCCCGGCGCCGCCCGGGCCCGCCCTCTTGCCCGGGTGGATGATGGACCTGTCGGTGACCGGCGTCTTCGTGGCCGGACTGCTCACGTTCCTGTCCCCTTGCGTGCTCCCGGTCGCGCCGGTCTACCTGTCGATCCTGGCCGGCGACGAGGGGGTGTCGCGGTGGCGCGGCCTGTTGGGCGCGGTCGCCTTCGTGGCCGGGTTCACGCTCGTGTTCTCGCTGCTCGGGCTGTCGGCCACGGTGGTCGGGCGCGCCATGGTGCGCCACAAGCTCGCGTTCCAGCAGGTCGGGGGCATCGTGGTGCTGCTGCTCGGGCTCCGGTTCGTCGGCTGGCTCCGCGTCCCGTTCCTCGAAGGGGGCGGGGTCGCGGCGAGCCGCTTCGGGACGCGGTTCCGCTACCTGAACGCATTCGTGCTCGGGCTCCTGTTCGCCTTCGCCTGGAGCCCGTGCATCGGGTCGGTGCTCGGCGCGGTGCTGACCCTGACCTCGCTCGCCACGACCGACCCGCTGGAGGGCATGGGCTGGCTCGCGCTGTACGGCCTGGGGTTCGGCCTGCCGCTGCTCGCACTCGCGGCGGTCGCGGGCCCGGCGCTGGCGGCGCTGAGGCGGGTCCGGCGGTTCATCCCGGTGTTCGAGCGGGTGACCGGCGTCCTGCTGGTCGCGGTCGGGTTCCTGGTCGCGACGGACCGGCTCGGGATCATCGACTCCGCGTTCGCCACGCCTCCGGACGGCCCGGTGGCGGCCGAGGCCGCGCCCGGAGCGCCCCAGCCGTCCCCGAAGCCGGCCGCGCCGGCGAGTCCGGCGGCCCCGCTGATCGCGGACGCGGGCGCGATGCCCGCGGTCCAGCCGCCCGCGGGCGCGACGTGCGGCGCCGAGCCTGAGGCCGGGAGCTGCGGCGGCCCCGCCTCGCCCGTGGTCTACAAGTTCCACTCGCCGAACTGCCCGATCTGCCGGCAGATGATCCCGGTCGTGAGCACGCTCAAGAACGAGTGTCTCGGCCGCCAGGTCCGGTTCGAGGACGTGGACGTGTCCACGCCCGCGGGCCGCGAGCTTGCCCGCCGCCACGGCGTCACCGGCATCCCCGTGTTCCTGTTCGTCGATCCCGCGGAGCGCGAGGTCGCGCGGCTGGTCGGCTACCAGTCCATCGAGGCGCTCGAGCGGGCGATGTCCGTGCTGATCGGCGAGGAGTGCCCGGGCTACCGCCGCCTCCCGGGCGGATGACGCAGCCGGCGGGGCGGATGACGCCTGCCGCCCGGAGGGCTACCGGCGACGCGCGGCGCCGCCGCCGCCCGCGCCGATCAGCCGCGCGAGCATGTCCGCGACCACGGCCTCGGGCGACCCGTGCGCGCGCTTGGCGAGCTGCTCCATCGCCGGGGCCTCCCGCAGGAACGCGGCCAGCTCGGCGCGACGCCACCGCCCCGCGGCCTCGCGCAGCTTCTTCCAGGGGAAGCCCTTGACCTTCAAGCGTTCCGCGGCCTCCTCGTCGGGCACGCGCGCCTCCACGAGGTCCACGGTCTGGAGCAGCAGCCGGGCCTGCCTCACGATGCGGTGGAAGAGCGCGACCTGCGTGCCGGGACCGCCGTCCGCCATCTCGCGGCCCGCGACCTTCAGCGCGGTCTTCAGATCCCGGCCGTTGATCGCGTCGGTCAGGTCCCACGGCATGGGCTGGCGCGTGCGCTGCACGAGCCCGCGCAGGTCCTCCTCGGTCACGCGGGCACCGCGGCCCTTGTAGGCGGCGACGCCGCGGATCGCGGCCTCGATGGACGCGCGATCCGCCCCGGCCATGTCCACGACCGCCGCGACCGCGGCCCGGTCCAGGCTGACGCCCGCCTCGCGGGCGGCCTGCTCGACCACGGTGCCGACCTGCCAGTCACGCAGCTCGGCCGGGGTGATCACGCGCCCCCCCGCGGCCTCGACGGCCTTGCCGAGCCCCGCGGCCTTGCGTCCGGCGCAGAGCACGAGCCGGGCGTGCGGCGGCGGCGAAGCGAGCGCGCGCTTCAGCTCGTCCGGGAGCTTCGCGCCGTCGCAGCCGTCCACCACGACGACCCAGGCCTCGCCGAACAGCGGGACCGCGGCGACGACGTCGCCGAGCTTCTGCCAGGCATCCGTGCGCGCGGGCCCCGCGTCCAGGCGGACCACGGACACACCCGCGCCCGCCGCCTTGAGGGCGTCCGAGAGCACGGCGACCACGCCCTCGCGCACCGTGTCGTCGCCGCCGGTGATCAGGACCGCGGGCACGGCCGCGCCGGTCGCGATCGCCTGGCGAAGGTCCTCGACTTCGGGGATTCGCATGGGGCGGATTGTAGTTGTAACCCGACACCCTAGTCGAGAGTTCGGGGAAAGGCGGGAAAAAAGGGGTTTGGATGGGACGCGGGCCTAGAACGACGGGCATTTCGGCAACGCGGAGGTCGGGAAGCGTCGGGCCGGGCGCGTCAGGCTAGTTAGGAAGAAATCCGGGGTCGAACGTCAACGAAGTTGATAGTTCGGGCGCCGTCTTCAACGGTCTTCAAGGGACGAGGTTCGGCTCGACGACCCGGAGCGGCAGGATCCTCGCGGGCTCGTTGAACAGGTCGCCCTGCTCTGGCGTGGCGGGGATGGGCTCCACCTTCACTGTCCTCCCCTGGGAGGGTTGAAGCCCTCGCCTTTAGGCGACCGCTTTAGCAGGTCCTCCCCCGCCTGAAGGCGGCGGCTTCCGGATGTGGAAGCCGTGAAGCTCCACCGCCTGAAGGCGGC
>VGRB01000343.1 GCA_016875475.1 Deltaproteobacteria bacterium | reverse complement strand
GGGGTTGCACGGGACGGAAGCGGGCTCTCAGCCCTCCCCGGGGCAGACCTTCCGGGCGCGGATGGTGTCGATCCACACGCCGGCCCCTGGGTCGGGAACGAGGTCGCTGTGGGTCGCCTCGAACGTGAACCGCAGCTTGACCCACTGGCCCTTGTAGTCGTTCATGTCGATGCCGCTCACCTCGAACCACGTGTCGAAGGCCATCCCTTCCGACTTCTGGAACACGGTCTTCGTCGGGTTCGTATCGATCATCGGCACGATCTCGACCTTCAGGCTGTTGTTCGCGTCCGAAGGCTCGATGTCCATGTACAGCCGGAAGCCGAGCTGCAGGATCCCGTACGTCGGCACCTCGAACTCCGGGGACGCCAGCGACGACACCACGGTCCCGAGGTTGTCGTACGTCTTCGTCGCCGCGTCTCCGATGTACGCCGCGCCAGGCGCGTCGCCGTGGAAGCGCGCGTCGGAGTAGCGCCAGGTCACCGCCGGCCCGCCCTCGCCCGGCGTCCCGGTATCGACGACCGCGAACTGGTCGAACTCGGCCGCGGAGTCGAAGAGGAACTCGGCGAAGGTCCCCTCCTGGCAGCAGTCCGGGCTCTCGATGAAGTCGTAGTAGCACGTGTTCTGGATGCAGCCCTCGATCGTGCACGGGTCGCCGTCGTCGCAGTCCTGCGCGTTCGAGCAGCAGCTAGGGTCCGGCTCGACCCCGGCGTCCGGAGTGCAGACCTCGTCCGTGCACGCGCCGATGCTGCAGACGCCGTCGAACCCGCAATCGTAGTCGCCCTTGCAGTCGTGCGCCCTGCAGTCGTAGCTCACGCTCACGTCGTCGATGTAGACGCCCTCGAACGAGTTCTTCAAGGCGTCGCCGGTGTTGAACACGAACCGGACCCAGATCTTCTTGCCCTTGAACCCGGACAGGTCGATGCCGACCGGGATGAACCCGTCCTGGCCCTGGCCGACCGTCGAACCCCGCACGTTGTCCGAGGACCACACGCGCTTCGTGCTCTCGGTCGGCTTGCCGAAGTTCTGCACCACCAGGACCTCCCCCAGGTCCGTGCCGACCGGGTTGTAGTAGTCCTCGGGAACGATCTCGTCGAACTCGGTCGAAAGGTACAGGTTGAAGGCGAGGAAGAAGTAGTCGCCCCCGGACAGGGTGATCTCCGGGCTCGTGGCCTCGCCGAAGTTCTGGACGTCGCCCGAGAAGTAGGTGTTCGACACCACGTCGCCGTAGTAGAGCGCGTACTTCCCCGACGCCGCGCGGTGGCTCGATATCTGCCACTTGACCTTCGGGTTGCCGCGGTAGGCCCACGTCGTGAACCCGCCGAGAGCGCCGTCGTCGAAATCGATCGCCAGCTTCGACCCGCTCTCGCAGCAGTCCGGCAGCAGCGTGAACACGCACTCGCCGGCCGGGCACGACGCCTGCCAGCACGCCGGATTATCCTTCTTGATCGGGCACTTCTCCGCGACGTTGGCCGGGGTGCACGGCGGCTCGACGCACGCAGGATCCTCCCAGTGCCAGCACACGCCCATCTGCGCGGGGGTGTTCGCGAAGCCGGTGCAGCCGTCGTCGGTGCACTCCAGGCCGTCCGGAGAGCACGGCGTGCCGGGGTCGCACTTCGCGGGCTTGCAGACCGAGAACACCGCCAGGTCGTCCACATAGACGCCCTCGAAGTGGTTGTTCGACCCGTCGCTGCTCTCGAAGCTCAGCTTCAGCGCGATCTCCTTGCCGTTCCAGTCGGACAGGTCCACGGTCACCAGCCGGAACCTGCCGTCGGTCTGCTTCGGCGTGGGCAGGTCCAGCGAGGAGAAGACCACCTCCGTGTCCTCGCTCTCCTCGCCCGGGTCCGTCACCACGAACACCTTCAGGATGTCGCTCTGCGCCTCGGGCGGCAGCCCGGGGAAGGCCGGCTCGACCAGGCTGTAGAGCGCGAACCAGGCCATCTGGAGGCCCTTCGTCGGGGGCAGTTCGAACTTCGGGGTCGTCACGGCGCCGAACACGCGGCCCGCGTCCTTGCCGGACGGGTCCACGGGCTTGCAGTCGCCGTCGAGCGCGCCGTTGTAGTACGTGTGGCAGGTCGGGTCGCCGAAGTAGAGGCTCTTCGCGCCCTTCGCGTGCCGCGAGTCAACCACGCTCCAGGTCACCGGCCCGTTCTTGTCGCCGACCGCGACCAACCACCCGGCGGGCAGCCCGTCCTCGAACCCGCTCGCCAGGAACGGCTGCGTCGCGTTGTCGATGCAGCACGTCTTGTCCCAGGTCCAGCCGCAGGTGCCGTCCGGCCGGCACTTCCCAAGCTGGCACGCGGCGAGGCCGGCCGTCGGACAGTCCTGGTCCTTCGTGCACGGACCGGCGTCGGCCTCGTCGAGGACGTCGGCAGCGTCCGGCGGCAGCTCCGCCGGGACCTCCCCGTCGTCCGGGTGCGTGGCCGCCTCGTCGGCGAAGACCACGTCGATCGCCTCGAGCTGCGCGTCCCCGGACCCGTCGGTGCCCGGATCCTCCTCGGGGACGTCGGGCTCGGGGTTCCCGCTCCCGCTGCTCCCGCACGCCGCCAACGCCAGCGCGCCGAGCAGGGCCGCCACCAGGGAAAGCTCACGCACGTTGCGACTCATCCGTCACCCCCGGAAAGCGACTGTGAGGCAGCGCCCCGCAATCTGGCCTCCGACAAGAGAACCCGGCCCGCGCCGAGTCTACCACGCGACACCCTTCCTCCGCCAACGACGCGGAAGCCGGAGCTACCACCAGCAATACGGGTCCTCCACGTACTCGCACTGCCCCGCGACGCAAGAGCCGACCAGGCAGTAGTCCCACGTGTAGCAGTCCGAGTCCGACGTGCACTCCGGATCCACGAGCTCGTACGAGCACGCCCCCGCCACGCACGTGTCGTCGGTGTAGCCGCTCTCGTCGTCGCAGTCGGCCGACTTGGCGCACTCGACGGGCGCGCAGGTGCTCGCAAGCTCCACCTGGTCCACATAGACGCCTTCCGAGGCGTTCACGGTCCCGTCGATCGTGTCGAACCGGAACACCACCGCCCCGGTCCGCCCGGCGAACCCCGACATGTCGATGGTCACAAGGAAGAACTTGTCCTGCACCGTCGAGTCGCTCTTGCGCCAGAGCTGGTACTCGGTCTCGCCCTCGACCCAGAGCACCGACAGGACGTCGTAGTCGCCCGAGTCCTCCGTATCCAGGCGCGCCCGGAACGACAGGGAAATCCCGCTGTTCGCCGGCAGATCGAGCTGCGGCGACGCGGCGTCGCCGGAGTTGATGCCCCCGTTGTCGAAGTCCCATACCTCCGGGTCGCCGTAGTAGAGCGCCCAGTCGCCGTCGAAGGCCTTGCCCCCATCCGTGAGGTGCCAGCCCACCCCGCCCTTGGGCTCGTCGAGCGCGAAGTCACCGTCCCCCCCCTCGAAGGAGGTCGAGAGGACGACCGGCGGGCAGCACCCCTCGACGCCCGTCGGGAGGTGCTTGCAGAAGCCGCCGACGCACAGGTCGGTCGTGCAGACGTCGTCGCCGTCGTCGCAGTCCGGGTCCGCGACGCAGCAGAAGTCCTCGTGCACGCACTCGTTCTTCAGGCAGAGGTCCTTCGTGCAATCGTCCTCGTCGTCGCAGTCATTCGACCACTGGCAGCAGCCCGGGATCTCGACGTGGCCGCACTGCCCGCCCGGCTCGGAGCACGTGTCCACCGTGCAGGGGTTGGCGTCCTTGCAGTCGCCTTCGCCCATGCAGCAGCCGGCGATCTCGACGAACGAGCAGCGGTCGTTGTACCCGCACGAGTCCTGCGTGCACAGGTCGCCGTCGTCGCACTCCACGTCCAGCATGCAGCACGACTGGGCGTACGAGCACTGCCCGTCGATGCACCCGCCCGCCAGGCACGGGTCGAGCGACGGGCAGTCCGACGCGGCGTCACACCCCTTCGCCGCGCACGACGACGTGACCGCGATGCTGTCTATGAACACGCCTTCGCCCGCGGCGGACGCGGCCGGCAGGGCCCAGTCGTAGTACTTGGACGAGAAATCGAAGCGGAGCTGGACCTCCCGCCCCCCGAACGCGGTGACGTCCTCGGACACCTCGGCCCACTCCTGCTGCGGCTCGTACGAACCCATGCTCCAGACGACGTACTCCTTCCCCTCCGACAGCAGATAGACCTGCAGCGTGGCGTCGGTCGTCCACCAGTCGCCCTCGGTGTCCATCCACACCCGGAACGACAGCGTCAGGTCGATGCCCCCCGGCAGCGCGATCACGGGCGACACCGCCGACCCGCTGTTGACCCCTCCCTTGTTGAAGACCATCTCGACCGGATCGCCGTAGTAGAGCGACGCGAGCCCCTCGTCCGCGCGCTCCATCGAGACCTGCCACCCGATGCCGTCCACCGCCGGGTCGAACGCCCAGTCCTCGACGCTGCCCTCGAAGTCGTGCTCGCACACCGTCGGGAAGCAGCACCCCGGGACGTTGGCGGGCCGGTGGTCGCACGCCCCCCCGTCGCAGACGTCGAGCGTGCACGGGTCGCCGTCCTCGCACGCCTGGTCCGAGTGGCAGCAGGTGTCCACGTACGAGCACTTCCCCGCGTCGCACGTCCCCTTCATGCAGGGGTCCGGTGCCACGCAGTCGTCCTCGTCGTCGCAGCAGGCCGGACGGTGCTCGCACCGGCCCCCGTCGCCGGGGCACGTATCCTCGGTGCAGTCGTCGCCGTCGTCGCAGTCGGCGGCCGTGTGGCAGCAGTCCTCGATCGGGTCCGCCTCGCAGGTGCCCCCGGGGGCCGAGCAGCGGTCGGCCGTGCACGCGTCCCCGTCCGAGCACTCCGCATCCCGGTTGCAGCACGCTTCCCGGCGCTCGTGCGCGCACCCCTTGCCGTCGCCCCCGCACGAGTCGTCCGTGCACGGGTCGTCGTCGTCGCAGTCCGCCGCCGCGGCGCAGCAGCCCGTGGTGACGCGCAGGTCGTCCACATACGCGCCCTCGAACGAGTTCATGCCATGGTCCAGCGAGTCGAACACCAGCGAGAGCGCGACGGTCCGCCCGGCGAACGCCGACAGGTCGGCGGCCATGGGCAGGAAACGCCCCTGCGTGGTCCCCGCGAGCGAATCCGACGAGAAGACCACCACCTCGGGGTCCTCGCCGGCGCGCGCGCGGACCGTGAACACGTCGTATCCCTCCGTCTCCTCGGTCGCGAGCCACAGGTGGAACGAGATCGACGACGCCGAGCCCTCCGGGAGCCTCACGGGCGGCAGCCTGGCCGCCGCGGCCGCGCGCCGCCCGTTCGCGTAGGTCTTCGCGGCGGGATCCCCGAAGTACAGCGAGGACTTGCCCGAGTGGAACCGCTCCTCCGAGAGCTGCCAGACGATCCCGCCGTCGCTCAGGTCCTCGACCGAGACGCCCTGCGCCTCCAGCGCGGCCTCGAACGGCTCCGTCAAGGCGATCGGGACCAGCCGGTCGCGGGCCACGTCCGGGTTGCAGAGCATGCAGGTCTCGTCGCGCCCGACCTGGAGCGGGCCGTAGCACGTCCCCTCGTCGCCCGAGGTCACGAAGCACATCCCCCAGGACGTGGTGACCGAGCACCTGCCGCCGCCGCACGTGGCCGGGCCGCACGGGTTCAGGCAGTCCGACGCCGCCTCGCACGGGAGGGGGACGGTGACGGGCAGCTCGACGGGGGGCGCGCTCTCGACGTCCGCGGCGTCCGCCTTCGAGGAGTCGTCGCGCGCGTCCGGGAGTGCTTCGGGAGGGGCATCGAGATCGACGTCGGGCCAGGAGAACGCCTCGCGCGCGTCGGGTCCCGGGTCGTCCCCCCCCGCAGCGGCGCCGCACGCGCACGTCGCCGCGGCGGCGCAGCAGACCACGACCCACGCGACCCGACCCCCACCCGACATGCGGACCCGTACCTCCCCGCGACCGCGAGAAAATCTATCAGACTCGGGGGAGGGATTCAACGCCGCCCCGCGGTGGACCTACCCCGGTCGATGCCGCGTCACAGGGACCAACGCCAACGATTCCACGAAGATCAGGGGCACCGGGTCGGGCACGGACACGGACACGGACACGGACACGGACACGAAAGGCCCCGGGATCAGGCGCGATTCGCCCCGCCGGCGTCATCCGGTGGGGAAGGTCCACCGCCCCGCGCCAGCATCGACCTGCCCCCCCGTACCCGAGCCCGCCC
>VGRB01000342.1 GCA_016875475.1 Deltaproteobacteria bacterium | reverse complement strand
GCTCGTCCGCGACCGACTGGCCCCCGCCGCGCTCCGGCTCGTCCGCGACCGCCTGGCCCCCCCCGCGCTCCGGGTCGTCCGCGACCGCCAGGCCCCCCCCGCGCTCCGGGTCGTCCGCAGCGAGGCGTGGCGCGCCCGGGTCGCGACGGCCGCGGGCCTCGCGGTCTGGCTGGTCCTCGTGCCGCTCGCGGTCCGCGCCGTGGACCTCGTGCCGCGCGGCCGCGCCGTCGGCGGGTCCATGTGGTTCACCGAGCGGACCCGGCCCGACCCGATCAGCAGGTACGACTCCGGCCGCACCGAGCTGCGCTTCGCCGACCGGGTCCGGCGCTGGACGGACCGCGACACGGGCGTCCTCGTCCACGACTCGATCGGCCGCACCGTGCCCGAGTGCCGGTTCGACACGACGCTCGACCGCGAGATGCGCTGGGTCCGGGGCACGCGCCCCGCGGACCTCGCCGGGCCGCCCGCGGTCGGGGTCACGGGCTGGGTCTTCATCGCGCCGGTGGGCAGCCTCCCGCCCACGATCCGCGCGGAGCTTGCGTCGCGCCACCCGTGGCGCCAGCTCGGCGATCACGTCATGGTCGATCTCCGGTCGGACCGGCCGGAGATCGAGGTCTGGCGCCTCGACGAGCAGCCGTTCGACCTCTGGTGGTGGTTCTGGCGGAGCGCCTTCGAGCCGGAAGTCCTGCCGGTGCGCGACCCGGCTGCCGAGGAGGCGCTGTCGCGCGCGGTGGAGCGTGCGCGCACCGGCCGCTGAGCCGGGTGCGGGCGCTGTCGCGCGCGGTGGAGCGTGCCCGCACCGGCCGCTGAGCCGGGTGCGGGCGCTGTCGTCCGCGGTGGAGCGTGCGCGCACCGGCCGCCGAGGCGGACGCGGGCGCTGTCGCGCGCGGTGGAGCGTGCCCGCACCGGCCGCTGAGCCGGGTGCGGGCGCTGTCGTCCGCGGTGATGCGGGCCCGCGCCGGCCGCCGAGGCGGACGCGGGCGCTGTCGTCCGCGGTGGAGCGTGCCCGCGCCGGCCGCTGAGCCGGGTGCGGGCGCTGTCGTCCGCGGTGATGCGGGCCCGCGCCGGCCGCTGAGCCGGGTGCGGGCGCTGTCGTCCGCGGTGATGCGGGCCCGCGCCGGCCGCCGAGGCGGACGCGGGCGCTGTCGTCCGCGGTGGAGCGTGCGCGCACCGGCCGCCGAGGCGGACGCGGGCGCTGTCGTCCGCGGTGGAGCGTGCCCGCGCCGGCCGCCGAGGCGGGTGCGGGCGCTGTCGTCCGCGGTGATGCGTGCCCGCGCCGGCCGCCGAGGCGGACGCGGGCGCTGTCGCGCGCGGTGGAGCGTGCGCGCACCGGCCGCTGAGCCGGGTGCGGGCGCTGTCGCGCGCGGTGATGCGGGCCGGGGCCGGCCGCCGACCCTGCTGATGGTCGTGGAGGAGAGCATGCGCGCATCCCGACTGTGGTTCGTCGTCCCCGTCCTCGCGGCCGCCGGCTGCTTCAAGGGCGACGAGCGCGCCGAGGTCGCGACGAAGGTCCACGCCGAGAACGTCGAGCTTCGGCGGCTGACGCTCGCGCTGTCGTCCGAGAACGCGGCGTTGAGGGCCCAGCTTCTCGGCCGGAAGCCGTGGGAGGAGACGGTCCAGCTCCGCCACGTAGGCGGGTCCGGCGGCGCGGTCCCGTTCCTGCGGGTCTGCCCGCGCGGCGAGGCGGTCTCGGGCGTCGAGGCGACCGGCGGGGGCTACGTGGACAGCGTCGCGCCGGTCTGCACGCCGATCCCGCGCCCCTCCCCCCCCACCTCCCCCTCCCCCGTCCCCGTCCTCGTACCCGCGCCCTTGACCGCACCAGCGACCGCACCAGCGACCGCACCAGCGACCGCACCAGCGACCGCACCCGCGACCGCACCGGTGCCCGCACCCGTGACCGCGCCCGTGACCGCGCCCGCAACCGCGCCCGCGCCCGCGCCCGCGACCGCACCGGTGCCCGCGACCGCACCGGTGCCCGCACCTGCGGTCGCGTCCGAGGCTCCCTCCCCGCCCCCGCCGCCGCCGTCGCCCGCATCCGACGTCGCGTCCGCGGCCGGGGTCGGGACCGAGCTGGACCGGGCCGGCGGCCCCGGCGGCGCGCCCGCCCCGAGGCAGTGCGCGGCCGGGAGCTACGTCGTGGGCGTCCGCGGCAAGGCCGGCGAGCTGCTGGACTCCCTGGAGCTGGTCTGCCAGGGCGTTCGCGTCGGCGGCACCATGGTCGGGAAGCCCGCGACCCTTCCCGCGGTCGGCGGCACGGGCGGCGACGCGTTCGAGCGCCGCTGCCCCCCGGGCTTCGTCGTGGTCGGCCTGGGCGGCCGCCACGGCGAGTTCCTGAACTCGATCGTCCTGCACTGCGCGAAGCCGTGAGCCGGCGCGGCAGTCGCTCGTCCCGCACTGCGCGAAGCCGCGGGCGAATCACTGCCGCGGCGGGTGGAAGTGTCGCTTCCCGCGACCTGCGCGCCGCGGGCGAATCACTGCCGCGGCGGGTGGAAGTGTCGCTTCCCGCGACCTGCGTCCCGCGGGCGAATCACTGCCGCGGCGGGTGGAACGTGTCGCTTCCCGCGACATGCGTCCCGCGGGCGAATCAGTGCCGCGGCGGGTGGAGGTGCCGCTTCCCGCGACCTGCGCGCCGCGGGCGAATCAGTGCCGCGGCGGGTGGAAGTGTCGCTTCCCGCGACCTGCGCGCCGCGGGCGAATCACTGCCGCGGCGGGTGGAAGTGTCGCTTCCCGCGACCTGCGCCCCGCGGGCGAATCACTGCCGCGGCGGGTGGAAGTGTCGCTTCCCGCGACCAGCGCCCCGCGGGCGAATCACTGCCGTGGCGGGTGGAACGTGTCGCTTCCCGCGACCAGCGCCCCGCGGTCCGACAGGAATCCAGCGACGCCCCGCACCACGTAGATCGGGCGCCGCCTCGCCTCGTCGAGCACGCGGCCGACATAGACGCCGACCGCGCCGATCAGCGCGGCCTGGATCCCCCCGACGAGCAGGACCGCGGCGACGACCCAGGCCCAGCCGGGCGCGGAGAGGGCAGCGGCCGCGAACGCGACCGCGACCGCGGCGGCCGCCAGCAGCGCGCCGGCCCACAGCCCCAGGCGGAGCGGGGTCGAGGACGTGGACACGAGACCGTCGGCCGCGAAGCGCAGCATGCGGCGCCACGTGTAGGCGGGCTGCCCCCCCGCGCGCGGCGCCGGCTCGTACGGGACCGCGGCCTGCCGGAACCCGACCCACGCGGACAGGCCGCGCAGGAAGCGGTTCCGCTCGCGCATCCCGCGCATGGCGGAGGCGGCCTTGCGGTCCATCAGCCGGAAGTCGGCGGCGCCCGCGGGCACCGGGTGGTCCGACACCGCGGCCAGCACGCGGTAGAAGCCCTGCGAGGTCAGGCGCTTGGCCAGGCCGGCGGTCGGGTCCGCGACCCGCGCGGCATAGACCACGTCCGCTCCCTCCTCCCACCGGCGGAGCATCTCGGGAAGGACCTCGGGGGGGTGCTGGAGGTCCGAGTCCATCACCACGACCGCGTCCGCGTCCGCGGGCGCATGGTCCATCCCGGCGGTCAGCGCGGCCTGGTGGCCGAAGTTGCGGCTGAAGTGGACCACCCCGACCATCGCGTGCTCCGCGGCCAGCGCGTCCAGCAGGTCCGCGGTGTCCGCGCGCGAGCCGTCGTCGACCATCACGATCCGGAGCGAGTACGGCAGGTCCGCGAACACGGCCCGCAGGCGGTCCACCAGCAGGCGGGCGTTCGCGCCCTCGTTGAAGACCGGCGTCACGACGCAGACGCTGGTGCCTCGCATGGCTACCTCCGGCCCGCGGCGGCCGGGCACGCCTCGCGGATGGCGTCGAGCGTGGCGGCCGCGGTTCGCTCCCACCGGTACGATCGGCTCCGCTCCAGGCCGCGCCGCGACAGGTCCGCGCGCAGGCCCGGGTCCGCAAGCAGCCGGCCGATCGCGGACGCGATCGCGGCCTCGTCGTCCGGGTCGAACAGGATCGCGGCGTCGCCCGCGACCTCGGGCAGCGACGACCGGTCCGAGCACGCGACCGGCGCTCCGCAGGCCATCGCCTCGATGACCGGCAGCCCGAACCCCTCGAAAAGCGAAGGGAACGCGACGACCTCGGCCGCGGAATACAGCGACGCGAGGTCGGCGGCATCCACGAACCCGAGGAAGCGCACGTCGCGGGCGTGCGCGGCGGCCGCGGCGACGGCGTGCACGTCGGCCGCGCGGGTCCAGTCGGGACCGGCCAGCACGAGCCGGTGCGGCAGGCCGGGCCGCGCGGACTTCAGGCGGTCGAACGCGCGGATCAGGCGGACGTGGTTCTTGCCAGGGTGCTCGATCCGCGAGACGTACAGCACGAACGGCCCGTCGATCCCGAGCCTGCGCGCGGTCGCGGCCGCGGCCTCGGGCGGCACCGGCCGGAACGCCTCCGCGTCCACCCCGAGCGGCGTCACGCGGATGCGATCGCGCGGCACGCCCGCGTGGTCCACGAGGTCGCGCGCCGTGCTCTCGCTGACCGTGACGACCCGGTCCAGCCGGCGGTACAGCACCGGGAGCACCCGCCGGATGTACAGCTCGCGCGCGGCGTCGTACTTGCCGCCGACGTGCAGGCTCGACATGTCGTGGAGCGTGCCGACGAGAGGGCAGGGGGCCCACAGCGGCAGGCGGCGGTTGCCCGCGGGCAGGAACAGCGCGTCCCACCCGCGCGCGGCGGCCATGATCGGCAGCGCGGCCTGGTGCCACGCGACGCTCAACGCGGGGTTGCGCGGCGCGGTCGCGGCGGGGAGCGCCGAGAACGCCGGGGAGTCGGGCACGAAGACGGTGCGCTCGTCGGCGTGGACGACCACCTCGAAGCGCTCGGCGGGTGCGAGGCCGGCCATGGCTTTCAGGAGCTGCACGGCGTACCGGCCGATCCCGGACCTGCCGGAGTCGCATCCGAAGGTCGTGATCCCTATCGTCATCCGGTTCGCAGTCGAGCCGCGCGCGGCCGCGGCATCCGGTCAGTCGATCTCCATGAACGGCTCGCGCACCGCGACCAGCACGGCGCCGATGACCGGCGCGCCCGCCTCGGACATCCGCTTGATCGCGCGCCTGACGTCCGACACGTGGGTCCGTCCCGCGCGCACCGCGAGGATCGTCGCGTTGCAGCTGCGCGCGACCAGCTCGGCGTCCACCCGGCGCAGGAGCGGGTCCCCGACCACAATGACGACCGAACCCGCCCGCGACGCGTCCCCGAGCAGCGTCTTCATCCGCGTCGACCCGAGCGGCTCCGGCGACTCGAGCGCGCGTCCCCGCGGCACCAGCAGCACGCGGCCGAGCCCGGTGCAGCGGGCCAGGTCGAGCAGGGGCACGTCGTCGCCCGACAGGAACTCGCCGAGCCCCCTTGCGGACGGACTGCCGGTGACCAGGGACTCCAGGCCGACCTGGGGCCGCGGCTCGCGCACGCACGCGTCCACGAGCATGACGCGCTCGCCGCGCAGCCCCAGCGCGGTCGCGAGGTGCGTCGCGACCAGGGTGCGTCCGTCGTTCGGGCCCGGGCTGGTCAGCAGGATGCGGATGCCCTCGCCGGGCAGCACTGACCGGACCCGGTCGGCGAGCAGCCGCCGGGCCTCGACGAGCGGCGTCCCTGGCTTGAGCGGCGACCAGAGGTCCACGTGCGGGACGCGGGGCAGCGACCCGAGCACCTGCACGCGGGCCCGGAGCGCCAGCTCGGCGGCGGAGCGCGCGGACGGGCACAGGATCGGGCGCCAGCCTACCCCGATCGCGCCGAGCAGGAAGATCCCCAGCGCCGCCGCGATCGCGAGCTTCTTCCGGGTCGATTTCTCCGGGAACACGGGCGGTTGCGCGTCGGCCACCACGTCCAGCAGCACACCCCCGGTGCCGTACGCGGGCAGCACGGCGCCGAGCACCTCCTGGACCGACTGGCGGGACTCGTCGCGGGTCGCCTCGGCCGGCGCCGCGAACTCGCCGGGCTCGTGCTTGCGGGTCGCGCCGATGGCCTCGCGGATCCGGTCCCCCGCGTTCGCCAGCTCGTCCATCTTGCGCGACATCGCCACGCGCTGGAGGTCGAGGTCGAACGACTTGAGCAGGGTCGTGTTCAGCAGCCCGAGCGTCGGCGTGGACTGCTCGGCCGGCGACGCCTGCATCGCCTCGGCCATCTGGTTTT
>VGRB01000341.1 GCA_016875475.1 Deltaproteobacteria bacterium | reverse complement strand
CGCGGTACAGGATGGCGCACCCGTCCGCGTCCTCCTCGTCCGTGGCGCCGTCGCAGTCGTCGTCCCGCGCGTTGCACGCCTCGGCCGCGCCGTGCCTGACCGCCGCCTCGTCCGGCGCGCAGTCGGTGCCGTTCGGGTCGCCGTCCCCGTCGCGATCGCCGTCGCACACGTCCCCGATGCCGTCCGCGTCGAGGTCCTCCTGGCCCGGGTCCGCGATCGCCGGACACCCGTCCTCGCCGTTCGCGACGCCGTCCCCGTCCAGGTCCGGATCGCACGCGTCGCCGATCCCGTCGCCGTCCAGGTCCTCCTGCCCGGGGTCGAACTCGAGCGGGCAGCCGTCGTCGCCGTTCGCGACCCCGTCCCCGTCCCAGTCCGACACGCACGCGTCGCCGACGCCGTCCCCGTCACCGTCCTCCTGGCCGGGGTTCGGCGTCCCCGCGCAGTTGTCCGCCCCGTTCAGCACGCCGTCGCCGTCCTTGTCGGCGTCGCAGGCGTCCCCGAGGCCGTCCCCGTCAAGGTCCGACTGCGACGGGTCCGCGACCGCGGGGCACAGGTCCGCCACGTCCGGGACGCCGTCCCCGTCGTCGTCGGCGTCGCACGCGTCCCCGATCCCGTCCCGCTCGAGGTCGTCCTGGCCCGGGTTCGCGACCGTCACGCAGTTGTCCTCGCCGTCCGGCACGCCGTCCCCGTCGGAGTCCCCGTCGCAGGCGTCGCCCGCGCCGTCGAGGTCGAGATCGCCCTGCCCCGGGTTCGCGACATACGGGCAGTTGTCCTCCGCGTTCGCCACGCCGTCCGCGTCCGCGTCCGCGTCGCACGCGTCGCCCGCCCCGTCGTGGTCCGTGTCGATCTGCGCCGGATTGGCGACCGCGACGCAGTTGTCCAGGGCGTCGATGACCGCGTCGCCATCGTCGTCCGGGTCGCAGGCGTCGCCGGTCCCGTCGGCATCGACGTCGGACTGCCCCGGGTTCGGGTCGCTTCCGCAGTTGTCGTCCGCATTCTCGACGCCGTCCCCGTCCCGGTCCTTGTCCACGCAATCCGCGAGCCCGTCGCCGTCCACGTCCGGAGAGCCCTGGTCCGTCTCGCCGTCGCAGTCGTCGTCGATCCCGTTGCAGACCTCGGGCAGCGCGAACGAGCCCTTGCACTCCGGCTTGCCGGCGACGCAGGCCCGGTGCCCCGGGCACGTCCCGTAGGCGTTCGTCAGGTCGCACGGCGTCGCGTCCACCCAGTCCTCGTCCGCCTCGCCGTCGCAGTCGTCGTCCTTCCCGTTGCACGCCTCCGCGGCGGGGATCGGCCCCTCGCACGCGCCCGGCCCGCCCGCGGTGCAGGCGAAGGTCCCGGCGCACTCGCCGTGATCGTTCGCGATCACGCAGGCCCCTTCGTCCTCCCCGGCCACGGCGGCGGCCGGGCACTCGCAGACGCCCCCCGCGGGCACGCACGTCCCGCCCTTGCCGCCGCGATCCGCGCCCTCGCACGAGAAGCCGGCCGGGCAGGCGCCCTGCGGGTCGCACCCGCGCAGGCAGAACGAGAAGCCCGACAGCGACGCGCACGACATGGCCACGCCGGAGAACGCCGCCTCGCAGTCCGCCTCGTCCGAGCACGGCCGGCAGGTGCGCGGCGCCGGGTGCACGCACGCATAGACCACGTCCGGGTAGGTCGCGACCTGCGCACAGACGAAGCCCGAAGCGCAGGCGGTCACGTCGGTGCACGTGCGCGCGCACGCGAGCCCGCCGGGCGTCTCGACGCACCACCCGCTGAGGCACTGCGAGTTGTCCGTGCACGGCCACTCCGGCCCGCCGGGGATCGGTGCCTCGTCGGCGCCCGCGTCGTCGCCCCCCGGGTCGCCGGCCTCGGCGCCGGGGGCGTCGGGCGCCGCCTCGGCCTCTCCGTCCGCGGCGGTCTCCTCGAGTCCGGACGGGTCCGCCGCCTCCGCGGGCACTTCGAGCGAGCCCGGGTCGGCGCCCGGGTCCGGCCGTCCGCCGGTGACCGTGCCGCCCTGGCCGCAGGCCACGAGGATCGGAAGCGCCGCGAACCACCGGGGTCGCGCCATGCGAGTCTCCTTCGGTACGACGGGAGGTATTGTGGCATGGTTGGCGGGCCGGGAGAACCGGTGCGGGCCCCGGAACCGTCTATAATCCGCACCGCCGGTTCCGGGGCGGTGGGCGACATGGGCGCGTGCAGTTGCGGAGGAGGATGCGGGATGAAGGACGCTTCAAGCGGTGCGGGCGCGACAGGGCCCGCCACGGTGGCGGCGCTCCTGGAGACGACGCTCGAACAGATGCGCGACGCCCGGGTGTCCGGGGCGCTGCGCCGGGAACTCGCCGCCCCGCTTCAGGCCCACGTGCGCGCGGGCTTCGTCTCGGCGCTCCGCGATCGGCTCGGGAGCGAGGCGGGCCCGGGCTTCGAGGAGCTGGAGAAGGACCCGGCGACCGACCCGGACGCGGTCCTGGCGGACCTGCTCGCGGAGGAGCCGACCCACGCGGACAAGGCGTTCGAGGCGGTCGCGAGGCTCGTCGCCGAGTTCGTTCGGCGGGAGCGCGAGGCGGTCGTCGCCTCGATGCGCGCCGCCGGCGAGGCGCCCTCCGCGGACCGCGACGGCCGCATGGGGCGGGCGCTCGCCGCGGTCGAGGCCGCCGAGGCCGAGGCGGCCCGCCTGGAGGCCGAGCCGGCCGTCTCCTCCGACAAGCCCGAGGCCGCGGCGGCCGAGGCGGCCGCGATCCACGACCGCGTCCATTCCCTGGTCGAGCGCCTGGAGGAGGCGCGCGAGCTGCTGGCCGAGGTCGAGATGGACGACGCGGTGCTCGGCCGCGAGCGCCCGGCGCCCGCGCCCGACGGGAGGCCGGCCCCGACCGACGTCGAGACCCTGACCGTGCGCGCGTTCGCGGCCCAGGCGGACCTCTACCTTCGCCCCGTCCCGCGCTTCGGCCCGCCGATCGCGGGCGTCGCGCGGATGGGCTACGAGCAGGAGGGCCTCGTCCTGGACGCGCTCGTGCCCCTCCAGGAGGCCCTCCAGTACCGGTACGCGCCGAGGCTGATCGCGACGCTCGCGCGGGTCCGCGCGTTCAAGGGCGACACGGGCGAGGCGCGCGCGATCGCGGAGCGGCTGGTCGAGATCGACCCGGAAGGTCTCGAAACCGCGGGCGTTCGCGAGCTGCTCGCCGAGCTGGACGCGACCTCGCCGGTTCGGAAGGACCGGCGCTGCTTCGTCGCGACCGCGGCCATGGGATCGGACGCCGCGGCCGAGGTCGAGGCCCTGCGTGCGTTCAGGGACCGCGTGCTCCTGCGAACCGCGGCCGGCCGCGCGCTGGTCGCCGCGTACTACCGCCTGTCCCCGCCGCTCGCGGCGTGGATCGCGTGCCACCCGGCGGCCCGCAGGCTGGTCCGCGACCTGGTGGTCGTGCCGGTTGCGCGCTTCGGCGCGGTTCAGCCCCACCCGCCGGCTGCCGGCGAGGCCGGGAGCCCCGTCCGGCCGCGCGCCTGATCCTCGGCCATGAAGACGGACCTCCGGTTTCGCGGGCGCTGCCGGTCGCCCGCGGGCTTGCGGGAAGGTCGCCGGCCTCGCCGGGCACGGGCACGGGGACGGGTTTGACACGGCGCCGGGCGTCCGGGACAATCCGTCGGAGGGGGTGGCGGGTGCCCGGGGCCGATCTCAGACGGCGGTTCAACCTCTGGGCGTGGCGCCACTACGTCGACCTGGAGGCCGGCCACCCGCGGCTGTCCTACCTGTTCTGGGAGGCCACGCTCGCCTGCAACCTCGCGTGCCGCCACTGCGGCAGCGACTGCCACCGGGCGCAGGACACGTCGGCCGAGCTGACCGGGGACGAGGTCGTCCGCGCCTTCGATCGCGTGGCGAGCGACTTCGGCGCGCGCAGCGTCTTCCTGGCGGTGACCGGCGGCGAGCCGCTCGTCCGCCCGGACCTGTTCGAGGTCATGGAGCGCCTCTCTCGCCTCGGGTTCCCGTGGGGAATGGTCACGAACGGGTGGTCGGTGGACGACCGCGTGGTCGAGGCGTGCCGCCGCACGCGCATGCGGACGCTCGTGGTCAGCCTCGACGGCGTTGACGCGGAATCCCACGACTGGCTGCGCGGGCGCGGGTCGTTCGACCGGGCGGTCGAGGCGATCGGGCGGTTCCGGCGCGCCGCCTTCCTGCGCGACCTCCAGGTCACCTCGACCTTCCACCGGCGGAACATCCGCCAGCTCCAGCCGATGTTCGACCTCCTGGTGCGCCTGGGCGTGAGGGACTGGCGCATCGTGTCCGTGTTCCCGAACGGCCGGGCGCGGCGGCAGGACGACTTCCTGCTCGATCCGGCCGAGCTCCGCGGGCTGCTGGAGTTCATCCGCGACAAGCGGTCGCGGCCGCAGCCGATCCGCGTGTCGTACGGCGACGAGGGCTTCCTCGGCTGCGAGTACGAGCGCCAGGTGCGCGACTTCTTCTTCGCCTGCCTCGCGGGCATCCGGATCGCGTCGATCCTCGCGAACGGCGACATCTCGGGGTGCCCGAACATCCCGCGCTCGCTGGTCCAGGGGAACGTGCGGACCGAGACGCTCAAGGACGTGTGGGTCTCGCGCTTCCGGAAGTACCGCGACCGCCGCTGGATGCGGCAGGGCGGGTGCGCGGGGTGCGGCGAGTTCGCTATCTGCAAGGGGAACAGCATGCACTTGTGGGACTCGGAGACCGGCGGTCCGAAGCTCTGCCACCTCCGCATCCTGGACGAGGCGCGGAAGGCGGGGTGCGCGGAGGACGCGGTCCCCGGCATCGTCGGAGGCTGACCATGCTGATGATCCTGATGGCGCTGATCGAGCTGGGCAAGGCGAAGGTCCACAAGGCGACGCGCTGGCTGTGGCTCGCGCTCTCGGGCGGCCTGGTCGCCGCGCCGACGCTGTCGTGCGAGGAGACGCCGGCGGAGAGCGACGCGACGATATCCGAGGGGGTCGACGCGCCGCCGCACGAGGTCCCGATGCCCGACGCCTGGCAGCCGGACCTCCCGCCCGACCCGGCCGCGGACTTGATCCCGCAGCCGCTGTACGGCGACCCGGCCGACGTGAAGCCGCAGCCCGACGAGGGCATCCCCCAGCCCGCGTACGGCGTCGTCATGGACGTCCCGCAGCCCGGCGACGTGCCCGCGCCGGAGGACGTACCGGTCCAGCCGCTGTACGGGCCGGTGTTCGACGACGGCCCGGGGGATCCCGGTGCTCCCGAGGACGTCCAGATCCAGCCCATGTACGGCCCCGTCTTCGACCCCGGTCCCGCCGCGGATGCGCCGGCGGCCCCGGACGAGCCGATCGCGCAGCCCCTGTACGGCGTGCAGATGGACTTCGGGCCGGCCGAGGATGCGGCGGCGGCCGATGCCCCCCGCGAGACCGAGGACGAGCTGCCGCCGTTCCAGCCGCTCTACGGGGTCCCGTCCGGCTCCGGCTCGTGACCTCATGCGCCGCTTCGGCCCCCGATTCGTTGTCGCGACCGTGCTGACGTACGCAGCCCTGTACGGCGTCGCCGAGGCGATGGCGCTCCTCCGGCCCGACCTGTTCGCCTGGACGTGGACCGCCGCGCCGTGGGCCGACACCGCGCTCGGCGCCGCCGGCGCGGCCGTCGTGTGCGCAGCGTCGTGGGTGTTCTCGACGCGGACACGGCGGGGCCGGGCGCTCGCCCGCGACCTGGCGGTCGTGCTGCGCGGGATGCCGGGGTGGGCCGTCCCCATCGTCGCCGCCTCGGCCGGCGTCGCGGAGGAGGCCCTGTTCCGCGGCGCGGCGTGGACGCTGGTCGATGGGCTCGCGGGCGCGCCCGCTGCGCTCGCGGTCACGTCCGTCCTGTTCGGCGCTGCGCACGGCCTGTTCACGCGGCGGTTCGCGGCGTGGAGCGTGTTCGCGCTCGCGAGCGGCCTCGTGCTGGGGGGGCTGCGGATCGCGACCGGCGGGCTGCTCGCGCCGGTCGTCGCCCACGTCCTGATCGACGCGGTCAACGTGCCCGCTATACTGTACCGGCTCGGGCCTGGAGACCCGGATGCGTAGCGCCCCGATCGTCGCCGGCCTCGCCGCAATCGCCGCCTCGCTCGCGATGCCCGGGGCTGCGGCCGCAGCCGCCCGCCCAGCGGGCGGGCCGCTGGAGCGTAGCGGCCGGATGGCCGCGAGCGAAGCGCAGGGGGGGGTGTGCCCGGGGACACCC
>VGRB01000340.1 GCA_016875475.1 Deltaproteobacteria bacterium | reverse complement strand
ACAACCGTGCACCCGTCCGGGCGGCACGCGTCGCACACCCCGCACGGCTCGCGGTCCGCGGCGTCGCCGAAATGGCGCACCAGCCGGACCATGCGGCACCCGGGCGACTGGGCGAAGTCGAGGACCTCGTCGATCTGAGCGAGCCGGTGCGTCCGGATCGCCTCGTACCCGCGCTCCCAGCCGTCCGCCCCCGGCCGGACGCGATCGTCCTCGTCCACCCGCAGGCCCCCGTGGATCCAGAGCTTCGCGACCGCAGCCTCGGCGGCCTCGGACGCGACCCCCTCCACGTGCTCGACCAGGTCCTCCCGCGCCGTCCCCTCCTCGGGCACCGCGGCGCGGACGGCGCGCAGCACGGACGTCTCCGGCCAGTCGCGCGCCAGGAACGACGCGTGCAGGTGCCGGTCCGCGTAGCTGTAGAACAGCACCGCGCGCGCCGGCAGCCCGTCGCGGCCGGCGCGGCCGATCTCCTGGTAGTAGCCCTCGACCGTGCCCGGCATGGCCATGTGCACGACCGTCCGGACGTCGGGCTTGTCCACGCCCATGCCGAAGGCGATGGTGGCGACCACGATCTCGATGTCGCCGCGCAGGAAGGCGTCCTGGACCGCGTTGCGGTCGTCCGCGTCCATGCCGGCGTGGTACGCGCGGGCGGGATGGCGACGCGCCAGGGCCTCCGCGACCTCCTCCGCCTGCCGCCGCGTCGGCACATAGACCAGCGCGGGTCGGCGGCCAGGGTCCGCGAGCAGGGCCTCGGTGTCCGCGAGCCGCGCCGAGGGCGGCCGCTCCGCCGCCTCGATCGCGAGGTTCTCGCGCCTGAACCCGCGGATGAACGGCTTCGCGTCGAGGATGTCGAGCTGATCCAGGATGTCCTTCTGGACGCGTCTCGTCGCGGTCGCGGTCATCGCGATGACCGGGGTGGGCCGCAGCAGGGGCAGGCGCTGCTTCAGCAGCCGGTAGTCCGGCCGGAAGTCGTGCCCCCAGTGCGAGATGCAGTGCGCCTCGTCGATCGCGATCAGCGCGGGCCGCCGCTTCGCGAGCATCTCCGGGAACCCGCGGACCGCGAGCCGCTCGGGCGCGATCATCAGGAAGTCGAGGTCGCCCGCGAGGTACTTCAGGCACGCCTCTCGCGACTCGGCGCGCGTTCGTCCCGAGTGGACGCGGTCCGCGCGCAGCCCCATCGCGACGAGCTTGCCGACCTGGTCCTCCATCAGCGCGATCAGCGGGCTCACCACGATCGTCGTCCCGCCGCGAGCGACCCCCGGGAGCTGGTAGCAGAGCGACTTCCCGCTCCCGGTCGGCATCACCAGCAGGGCGTTCCCCCCCGCGGCCACGTGCTCGCAAACGTCGCGCTGGTTGGGCCGGAAGTCGGGGAACCCGAAGCGTTCCTTCAGCACCTCCCCGACATCGGCGCACGGTGCTTTCGCGCCCCCCGTACCCGTACCCGAGCCCGTACCCGAGCCCGAACCCGCTCCGGTTCCTGCTCCCGCCCCCGTGCCCGTACCCGCCTGCGCCTGCCCCTGCGCCCTGATCGGCGCCCGCCTCACCTCCCCGACCACCTCCACGACGAACTTCTCGATCCTCCCCATGAACGCGTCGAGCGTGCCGTCGCCGCGCTCCATGCGCTTGAGCTGAAGCTCCCACTCCCCGGTCATGGCCGGGCTCTTCACCTTCTCGTGGACGAGGTCGACGAGCCTCATCCCGGCCTCGGTCGCGCGCAGCGACCGGCCCTTCCGCTCGATGTACCCGCGCTGCAGCAGCGTCTCCAGGATCGCGGCGCGCGTGGCCGGGGTGCCGAGCCCGCGCTCCTTCATCGCCTCTTCCAGCTCGCGGTCCTCGAGCTGGCGGCCCGCGCTCTCCATCGCGGTCAGCAGGCTCGCGTCCGTGAACCGCTTGGGGGGGGTCGTCCGCTTGTGCGCGACCTCGATCGGGTCCGCGGTCCGCGACTGCCCTTCCGCGAGCCCGTCCGGCAGCTTCCGGTCCGGCGCGGCCTTCTCGTCGTCGCCCTCCCCTTCCGCGCCCGCCGCCGCGTCCTCGGCCGGCTCGTCCTTCGCGGCCTTCTTCTTCTTCTTCGCGGGCCCCTTCGGCGGCTCGAGGTCGAGCACCTTCCAGCCCGGCTGCGTCACCACCGTGCCGGACGTCCGGAAGCGGTCCGTCGCCCCGCCGTCGGACGCGACCTCGGTCAGCACGGTCGTCACGCGCGTCCGGTGGTCCGCGTGCCACGCCATCAGCAGGCGGCGGCAGACGAGGTCATAGACCCGCTCCTCGTCGCGCGACAGCTCCTTGCCCGCGCGCCGCACGCCGGTCGGCAGGATCGCGTGGTGGTCCGTGACCTTCGCGTCGTCCACGAACCGCTTCGACAGCGGCCGCTCGCCCGACCCCTCGGCGACGCGCCCTTCGTACGCGGGGGCGATCTCGGCGACGACCCGGCCGAGGCCCCCTGCCACGTCCTGCGACAGGTGGCGGCTGTCCGTGCGCGGGTAGGTGACCAGCTTGTGCTTTTCGTAGAGCGACTGCGCGACCCCGAGCGTGTCCTTGGCGGTCAGCCCGAACAGGCGGTTCGCGTGGCGCTGCAGCTCGGTCAGGTCGTACAGGAGCGGCGGCGGGAACGACTTGTCCGCGCCCGAGCAGGAGGTCACCACCCCCGGCCGCCCGAGGCAGCGCGCGCGGATCGCCTCGGCCTGCTCGCCGTCCGCGGGGAGGCGCTCGGCCCTGCGCGGGTCCTCCTCGCGGCGCTCCGGGTCGAACCACGCCGCCTGGTACCCGTTGGCACCCGAGCCGAACGTCGCGACGACCTCGCAGTACTCCTCGGGCACGAACGAGGTGACCGCGCGCTCGCGGTCCACGAGCATCGCGAGCGTGGGCGTCTGGACGCGGCCGACCGACAGGAGCCCGGGCCCGAACCGCAGCGAGTACGCCCGCGAGAGGTTCATGCCGACGAGCCAGTCCGCGCGCGACCGGGCCTCGGCCGCGGCGCCGAGCGCGTCGAGGTCCGCCCCCGCCTTGAGCTTCTTGAAGCCGTCCTTGATCGCCTCGGCGGTCAGCGACGAGATCCACAGCCGCTCGACCGGCTTCGTGCAGCCCGCGAGGCGGTAGATGTAGCGGAAGATCAGCTCGCCCTCGCGCCCGGCGTCGGTGGCGCACACGACCTTCTCGACGCCCGGGTCGCAGAGCAGCGCCCTTACCTGCTCGAAGTGGTCGGCCGTGCCCTGGAGCGCGACGAGCGGCCACGCACCCGGCAGGATCGGCAACACGTTGATCCGCCACGCCTTCCACGCGGGGTCCATCTGGTGCGGCTCCGCGAGCCCGACCAGGTGGCCGATCGCCCACGTGACCACGTACCCGTTGCCGACGAGGGCGGGGCCGGACTTGTTCTTCGCCCCGAGCACCGCGGCGACGTCCCGCGCGACGGACGGCTTCTCGGCGAGCACCAGCACGGACACGGCCCAACCTCCCTGCCTCCCGGCGGCGCCGGGGGCGACGCGGAGTCTACCACGCCGCACCCATGGCTATCGGTCCGGCCCCGGATTTGTTCCGCGGGCAGCGCATGGCCAGTTCTGGCTATGAGCCGCGAACGCGAATCGGGCGTAGCATCCGCACGTCGGGACAGTCCCGGCGTTGGAGGGGTCTAGCCCGAAGTTTGGGGGAGAGGCAAGGGCCAAGCCCGCACGTCGCCTGAGGTATTCCGCGAATGCAGTGCGACCGTTCTGACTACACCCCGAGCAGGTCGAAAACCCGCTGGTGCAGGGGCGAGGGTTTGGCGAGCTGGTCGAAGGTCGCCTCGGCACAGCCGACGCGGTAGGTGACCCGCGCCTGGGTGGCGAGGTCGGCGAGCAGGGTCGAGAAGCTCTGGACGGGCAAGGCGTCGGGCGTGCGCTTGCTGTTCTTCTTGGCCTTGACGGAAGCCGAGGGCTCCGGCTTCGCGACCGCGTCCCGCGTCTCGCGTTCCGCCACGACGTCCTCGTCCTGGAAGAGGAGCGGCGCCAGCGCCCGCCGCATGTGCCACTCGACGTAGTAGGCGAGCATGCAGAGGAAGAAGTGCGCCCGGACGTGGTCCTCGTTGCGCAGGAAGATCGGCCGCACCCGCAGGTCGATGCCCTTCATGCAGCGGAAGGCCCGCTCGACCTCGGCCAATCGCTTGTAGCTGCGGACCGTGTCCTCGGCCGAGAGCCGCTCCGCAGGCTCGCTGGTGCGGATGACGTAGATGCCGTCCAGTTCCGCCTCGCGCCGGATCGACTCCTCGTCCCGCGACCATGTCAGCGCGCCGTCCGCGATCTCGACAAGGAAGTGCTTGGCGACCTTGTGGCGGTGCATCACCCGGCCGACCTTCTTCCCGATCTCGCCCGCCTTCAGGGGCTTCTTCGTCCGACCCGCGACCTCCGCGGCCAGCTTCTCCAGCAGCTTTTCCGTCGCCTCCAGCAACTCGCCGCGCTTGCGCTTCCGCTCGTCCGCCAGCAGCGGGTTGAAGCAGGCCACCAGCCGCTCATCCGGGAAGTCCGGCGACCGGATCTCGGCGAGGTTCACCTGGTCGAAGAGCGAGAGCTGGAGCGCCTCGCCGTCCACCAGCTTGCGGATGGCCTCCGTGCGCAACGCCGTGATCCACCCGAGCCCGGGGTTCTGCTTCAGCAGTTCGATGTTCGGGCGCGTCAGCATCCCGCGGTCCCCGACCACGACCACCTGATCCAGCCCGTAGCGCGCCCTCAGCTTCAGGACCTGGCCCGGCACCGTCGCAGGGTCGCTCGTGTTTCCCGGGTAGACCTCGATGGACACCGGGCGCCCCTCGCGGTCCGTCATGACGCCGTATCCGATCACCGACGCGCCGCGGCGGTTGTCCTTGTCGTGGCCGAGGTGGGCCAGCGCGCACGTCCGGCCCTCGTACAGGCTGTTGCTCGTGTCGTACAGCGCCAGCCCGCCTTCCGACAGGTGCCGCGCTGCGAGCTTCGTCTCGATCCGCGCCTGCCGCCCCAGCAGCCAGTCCAGGGCGCCGTACAACTCCTCGGGCTTCGCGTCATCGACCCCGAGATCCTCGGCCAGCGTCGACGTCTTCCACAGCCGCACCGTCCCCAGCTTCGACGTCGGGTGGAGCACCCGCTCCGCGATCATCCCCAGCACGAGATCCCGCTCCCGGCTCCGCCGGACCGACACCAGTTCCGCGACCCCGAGGTTCTTCATTGCCCCGAGCACCGCACGGACGTGTCCGGCGGGCGTGGTCTTCTCCGTCTGCACCGCCGCCTCGGCCGAGACCATCTTCTCGCCCGACAGCGCCCGCTTGATGACGTCGATCACGTCCGGTGCGAGGTGCGACAGGTTGGCCAGCGTGCGATTCTTGACCTTCCCGCCCTCGCGGTAGCTCTCCCTCAGCAACGACGCCGGCTTCGAGTTCCGGTTGGGTACGATTGTCACGTACATGAACGGATTGTAGTGCTCGCCGCTTGCCTGTCAAGATATTTCTTTGCGGCTTACATGACTACGATTTGTTAGACATTTCGCGGCATTGCCCGCGTCGGAACTCGCGCTGGTGGCGATCTACTCCCCCAAACTTCGGTCTAACGAGGAGAGGACCATGTCGAGGATCCTTGCGATCGGGTTCGCGGCGGCCTTCCTGTTCGCAGCGTGCGGGAGCGACGACGGCGGCAGCTCCGGCGGGACGGCCGGCGGCACCCGCGACAAGTACGGCGCCTGCTACGGCACGACGGGTCAGGAGTGTACCGGCATCGACGAGTACCAGGACTGCGTGATCTCGAAGTGCGACACCGAGCTGAAGGACATGCTCGGCGCGTCGTACGCGAGCGGGACGTTCGCCGGGAAGTGCGGCGAGATGGTCAACTTTTTGGTCAAGTGCGCGTGCGGCGACACCGCTTGCGAGCAGGCGTGCGCCGCGAAGATGGATGCCGATTGCCAGACGGCCGCGGGTGCCGTCTCGACCTGCGCGCAGAACAACTGCAAGTTGCCCACGTGCGGGACCCCCGGCGGCGGCGGCGGAAGCGGCTGCTCCGGCCTGAAGTCGTGCTGCAACTCGATGCCCGCGCAGGCGAAGGACGCCTGCCTCCAAGCGGCCGGGATGATGGGCGAGGACGCCTGCAACCAGACGCTCGAGCAGTACGAGAAGGCCGGCGTCTGCAAGTAGCCGCGCCGTGAGGTATCATCCCCCCCGGGGTCCATCGCCCGGAGGCCAGGATGGTGCCGCGTGCGCTCGTGC
>VGRB01000339.1 GCA_016875475.1 Deltaproteobacteria bacterium | reverse complement strand
CTGGATGCGGAGCCCGAACCGGGGGTGGTACGTCATGATGATCCCGGGCTCGGCCTGGAGCGCGATGTCGAGGCCGCCGCTGCGGAAGACCCGGTAGCGGACCGCCGCGAAGAACCCGTCGCCCACGATCGGGACGGTGGTGTCCAGGCCGTAGAAGAACGTGAACTGGGGGATCACGGCGAGGTCCCGGGTCAGGGGGACGTGGAACTGGCCGCGAAGCTGCGGGAACCCGATTCCGACGTCCGCGGCGTTCTCGCCGGTCGAGAGCATCTCCGCGCCCTGTGTGCTCCACGCGTGCGCGGGCCCGTGGGCCGTCATGATCGCCGCGGCAACGAGACACGCGAACGTCCATCGCATGGTGCGCTCCTTCCACGTCCAACGGTCGGATCTGATCATACGCACGGAGTGGATCCGCGCAAGGGAGACGCAATGCGCCGGAGCGGGGGGATCGGGCTCCCGGTCAGCTCTCGTCCGCGGCGGCGGCCTCGGTCACGAACTCGCGGAGCATCACGGACGCGTAGCAGCCCTTGGGCAGGAAGAACGAGAGCAGCACGCCTTCGGGCCGCCCCTCGGCCGCGAAGTCCGTCGGCCGGACGACCAGCGGCCGGCGGGTGCCCTCCGCGAGCTTCGAGAACACCTTGAAGCGCTCCGCCTCGAGCCCCGCCGACGCGAGCACCGCGCCCTCCATCCCGCCCGACTCGTCACGCGCGTCCATCATCTTGTGGCCGAACATCGGGCCGGTCAGCCGCGTCTCGCCCGCGTCGAACCGCGCCTGCTCCGCCGCGACGTCCTCCGCCCGGAACAGGCCGCCGGTCACGGTCTTGCCCATCACGTCGCCGCGCAGCACGGTCCGCTCGAGCCCGCGCCCGACCCGCTCCGCGACGTAGAGGTTGAACAGCGCGGACTGGACGGACGAGATCAGCATCCGGCGCTCGAACGGACCGATGCGCGGGTCGTTCCGCGTATCGCCGCCGTTCCCGAGCAGCGCGAGCCCGCCGCGCAGCGTCTCGGCGCGCTGCCCGAACCGCTGCGGGCCATACAGGTTGTAGAACCCCGTCGCCTCGAGCCACCGGCCGGTCTCGATCATCGCCTCGCACGACTCCGGCGGCGCGTCCCGCAGCAGGATGCGGAACCGGTTACCCAGGAGGTGACCGAGCCGGAGCTTGTTCGTGTGGCGCACCGCCGCGAGCACGCGGATCCGGTCGAGCGACAGCCCCGCGACGGCCTCCTCGCGGTCCGCCGGGACCGAGAGCCACTGGCGCGTCACGGCCCTGCGGTCCTTGGTCCCCGCCGCCCCGATCTCCCCGGGGCGCAGCCGCAGCGCCGACGTCAGCCGCCGGAGCAGCTCGCCGCCCGAGCAGTCCCGCTTCTCCACCCACAGGAACAGGTGGTCCCCGCTGCCCTGGGGGGGGTAGATCGGGACCTCCTCGACCTCGAAGTCCTCGGGCACGGCCTTGATGCGGGCCGCGACCCGGGGCCGATCGGGGCACATCCGCGGCAGCGCGTCGAGGTCCGTCGCGCGCCTGATCCGGTCCGGGTCCATCGTGCCCTCCTCCGGCCCTGCGGGACCTCAAGGATGCCCCGGCCGCCGTCGGCAGGCAAGCTCGCGACCCGGGCGAGCGATCCGCGCTGAGGCGCGGAGCGCTCGGCGGCCGCAAGGCGGCCGCGCAAGGGGGGTGGCCCGCGCCCCGCAACGCGGGGCGGCGGGCAGGGGGGCGAGCCGCGCCCCCCTCCGATCGATGCCCCTGGGGCCTGCCGGGTCGGGATGGTGGGGTACGCGTCCCGACCGGTGTCGTTCGGGACCGCCTACCGCGCGGGCCGGGCGACAGCGCGGAAGGCTCCCGGGCGGTACCGCTGCGGTCCGACGCGGGGAGTGGCCGCGGCGTCCCCGCCGCGGCGATCGCCGCCGCCGTCGCTCGAGCCGGTGAGCGTCAGCGGACCGACGCGGAGTCCACGCGAGTGCCGTCGGGCGCCTCGACCCCGATCGTCTCGCCCCGCGTCATCGCGGACGACCCGTCCGCCCAGTGGACCGTCTGCTGCGCCGGCCCGTCCGCGCGGTCCCGGCCCTCGCCGCACTTCACGAGCACGGTCCGGCCGGGCGCGAGCACGGCGCGGGGCAGGTCGAGCGCCGCCCTGCCCGCCCGCACGCGGTACCCCGCGAGGTCCAGCGGCCGGCCCGACACGTTCGCGACGCGCGAGTGGCACCCGTCGTCGCCGTCGATCCGCGCCGACGTCACGTGGAGCGCCCCCGCGAACCTGGGCGTGCCCCAGATCCCGCGTCGCGCGGCGCGGGCCCCGGCCTCGACCTCGAGCAGCCGCGCCGCCTCGGCCGGGTCGTAGGGCGGGATCAGCATGACGTGCGCGAGCCCCGCCTCCAGCATGGCTTCGCGCAGGCTCCGGCCGTCCACGACCACGTCCCCGAGCAGCCGCCTGTACGCGTCGCGACGCCGGACGGGCGCGCGGACCTCGGCGTCGCGGCCCTCGGCGAGCCTTCGCGCGAGCGCCGACGCCTCCGCGGCGAGTTCCTCCCCCTTCTCCGGCGTGTTGATGCCCGCGATCCGCACGCGGTCGCCGCCCGCGAGGACCACGGTGTCGCCGTCCACCACGCGCTCGACGCGGGCGAGGCCGGCCGAGGACGACACGGGCCGGGCGGGTTTCGACGGCCGCTCGCCGCGCAGGTCGAGCGCGCGCCAGCCCGCGACCGCGCCCGCCGCGACCGCGGCGACCACCACGAGCGACAGGAGCGCCCGGCCCCGCCGCCTGCTCATTGCCGCCACCGGGCGAGCGCCGCGAGCAGGGCGTCCTCGGGGATCGCGCCCGCGCGGATCACGCGCACGCCGTCGCCGTCGACCGCGGCGAGCGTGGAGGGGCTGCCCGCGAGCGGCGCCTCCTGCGTCACCACGAGGTCGCAGGCCGCACCCACGGCCGGGTCGAGCGCGTCCGCTTGGGACGGGGGGGGCAGGCCCGAACGGTTGGCCGACGTGGACAGCAGCGGCCGGCCGCACGCGGCGGCGAGCGCGCCCGGGAACGGGTGGGCGTCCACGCGGACCGCGACCGTGCCGCCCGGCCCGGGAAGGTGCGGCGGCAGCCCCGGCGCGGCGGGGAGCGCCAGCGTCAGGGGCCCGGGCCAGAACGCCGCGGCCAGCGCGCGGGCGCCGTCGTGGGCCCCGGGCGCGGCGAGCGCGAACGCGTCCTCCGCGGACGGGACCAGCACCAGGAACGGCGCGTCGCGGCCGCCCTTGATCCGGCGCACCCGGTCCGCGGCGGACGGGTCGAGCGCGTCCGCGGACAGCCCGTAGAGCGTCTGGGTCGGGCACACGATCACCCCGCCCGACGCGATCGCGGCCGCGGCGCGGTCGAGGTCGGCCGTGCCCGCGCGAAGCGGCGACGGGAGGCCGAGCAGCGCGACGGTCGTCCGGTCCCAGTCCTCCATCGACGACAGGAAGGCGTCGGGGCGCTCGGCCCGCAGCTCGTCCTCCGGGGTCCAGCCGGTCGCGACCAGCACGAGCCGGAGCCCGTTCGCGCGCGCCGCGTGCGCGTCGAGCGGGGAGTCCCCGACCACGGTCGCGAGGACGGGTCCGCCCGCGACCTCCCTCGCGCGCTCGAGCGCGACGCGCGTGAGCGCCGGCCGGTCGCCGTCGTCCGACCCGTACCCCCCGAACGCGAAGAGGCCGTCGAGCCCGCCCCGCGCGAGCTTCAGCCTGGCACCCTCGGCGAGGTTCCCGGTGCACAGCCCGACGACGCAGTCCGGCCGCGCCGCGAGCCCGGCGAGCACCGCCTCGACGCCCGGGTAGACGCGGTACGACGAAGCCGAGGCCAGCTCGCGCTCGAGACCTTCGAGGTAGGCGCCGTAGAACCGCGCCTCCTCCTCCGGGTCGGGGTCGCGGCCGAGCCGCAGCTCCGTTGCCGACCGCAGGATGCCGGGGTCGGTGCGGCCCGAGAACGGGATCCCCGCGAAGGCGTCGGGGACACCGAACACGGCCTCGAACGCGCGGGTGTAGGCCCGCCGCCCGCACCCGCCGGTATCCACGAGGGTGCCGTCGATGTCGAAGAGGAAGGCGCGCTTCACGCGGTGCCCTTGCCTACTTGCCCTTGCCCTTCGGGGCCTTGGCGTCAGGGGGCTTCGTCCGGGTCGAGGCCGGGGGCCTGCCGGTCTTCGGGTAGGACAGCAGGGCGGACGCGGCCGCGATCCGGACGTTCTCCTCGAGGTCGAGCAGCGCGGCCTTGACCTTCTCGAGGGTGGAATTGTCGCCGCAGCGCCGGATCGTGCCGATCGCGGCGATCCGGACCTCGGGGTCCTTGTCCGCGGCGACCGCGTCGGCGACCTCGATCGCGTCCGCGCAGGACAGGGTCTCCAGCCGCTCGATCGCGCCGCGGCGGGCGTCGGAGTACGGGTTGGTCGCGGCGATCTCCTTCAGGAAGTCCTTCTCGATCGCCGGGAGCAGCCGCGCGGCCCGGAGCGCGCCGGAACGGGCCCACGCGCGGTCGGCGGTCGAGGCCTTCTTCAGGAACGGCAGGAACAGCTCCTTGAACGTCTCGGTCAGGCCGACCAGGTCGTCGCCCCTGAGCCCGGCGATCGCCCGGTCGAAGTAGGACATCGCCTGGGACGGGTCGAGGTAGATCATCGCGCGCATCACGTTGTAGCGGATCTCCGGGTCCGCGTCCTCGACGTTGATCCGCAGGATCGGCATCGCGGACTCGTGATTCACGTTGCAGACCGCGAGGATGGCGGTCTTCCGGATGGTCGGGTCGGTGTCGTAGATCACGAAGGACGCGACCCCGACCACCGCCTTGTCGTGGATGTTCGACAGCGCCTTGATCACGGCGAAGCGCACGTCCCGCTCGGTGTCGCGGAGCGAGCGCTCGAGGACCTCGACCGACTCGGCCTGGGCCAGCTCCCCGATCGACTCGGCCGCGAGCTGGCGGATGAGCGGGCTGCCGTCCACGAGCAGCTCGTAGAGCTTCGGGAGGGCGCGGGGGCCGAGCAGCCTGCCGACCGCGCGCGTCGCCGCCGCGCGCCGCGACATGGTGGTGGACTTCAGGTCGTCCTCGACGCGCTTGCGCACGTCCGCGTCCTGCGAGCCGGCGAACGCCCGGTAGACGTGCACGAGCAGCTCGACGGGCGTGTTCGGGTCCAGGTAGCGGCGGAGTCGCCCGACCAGGTCCTCGGAGGGGGCGGCCGCGGCGGCGCGCAGGAAGCGTAGCTGGGCCTCCTTGTCGCCGTCCGCGAGCGGGAGCAGCATCTTCGCCGCGGCCGCGTCGCCGCCGCGCGCCAGGATCTCGGCCGCGAGGTTGCGGACCTCGGGGTCGGACGACTTCAACGCGCCGCGGACCGCGGCGGCCGGGACGTCGACGACCTGGTCGCGCGCGAACCGGAGCACGGCCGCGTGGATGCGCGGGTCCTTCTCGCGGAGCAGCGCCTCGACCATCGCGGGACGGTGTTCGCGGCGGACGTCCGCGAGGCGCGCCGCGAAGTAGTCGTCGCCCTTGGCGAGGCCGGCGGCCAGCACCGCGGCCTGGACCGGCAGGTCCTCCGCGAGCGCCGCGCGCATCAGCCGGTCGCGCGTGGGGATGCCCGGGTCGAGCAGGGCCGCGATGATCATGCCGCGGCCGTCCGCGGGGGGCAGCGTCGAGACCAGGTCGAACGCGTCGTCCTCGACCGGCAGGCCCGGGTCCTTCAGGGCCTCGGCCGCGAGCCGGCGCGCGTCCGCGTCGCCGCGGGGGGCGAGGACCTTGATCGCGGCCTTGCGCACCACCCACTGCGGGTCGGACAGGGCCTCCTTCAGGTACGCCGCGACGTTCTGCCCGGGGAAGGCGGGCAGCGCGAGGATGGCGCGCGCCCGGGCGAGCATGTCGCCGCTCCGGGTCCCCTTCTCGACGAACGGCCACGCCGTGGCGATCAGCTCGTCCTTCGGGTTCGGCCCAGCGAACGCGAGGACGGGGATCGCCGCCGCCAGGACCGCCAACCCGCGCGCAAGGTGCATCGCGAACCTCCGGAACGACCTGGGCGCTAGACTATTTGGCGGACCCCGGGGTGTCAACGGCCGTCGCGCGGCCGTCGCGCGGCGGGGACGCCGCGGGGACGCCGCGGGGACGCCGCGGGGACGCCGCGGGGACGCCGCGGGGACGCCGCGGGGACGCCGCGGGGACGCCGCGGGGACGCCGCGGGGACGCCGCGGGGACGCCGCGGCCGCCGACCT
>VGRB01000338.1 GCA_016875475.1 Deltaproteobacteria bacterium | reverse complement strand
GCCGACCTCGACCTCGACGCGCTCGAGGAGCACGTCCGCGGCGCGCCGGACGGTCCTGGCGAAGTCACGCACGTCCATTGCGCCTCTTCCCCCCCCTGGTTCCGGGCTTCTCCGCGGCAGCGGGCACGGAGGCGGGTACGGACCCGGTCTCGGGTGCGGGGACGGACACCCCGTCGCGCCCGAGGGACGACAGGGCCGCCTCGTCCATCCGCAGCAGGATCTCGTTCAGCTTGCCCTCGATCCCGTGCACGGCCGCCGCGATCCGGTCCACGTCGTCCTTGGACGCGACGCGCATCTCGGACAGGACCTGCTCCACGCCGGTGTTCCAGCGGGTCCGCGCGCCCATGCCCATCCCGAGCGCCTTGCCCGCGCCCTGCACGAACGCCGGCGACTTCAGGAACAGGTCGAACCAGCCGTCCACCGCCTTGAACCACGCGTTCCAGAACCGATCGGCCGCGTCCGTCACTTCCTTCATCACACGCTCCCTTCCGCCGCGAAACGATCGCGGACCCGGTTCTTCAGCACCTTCCCCGCCGCGTTCCTGGGCAGCGAATCCACGAACACCACCTTGCGCGGCATCTTGTACTTCGCCAGCCGCGCCGCAAGGAACCCGAGCAGCGCCTCGGCCGTCAGGCCCGGATCGCGGCGCACGACCGCGGCCGCCGGGACCTCGGTCCACCGCGGGTCCGGGAGGCCCAGCACCGCGGCCTCGGCCACGCCCGGGTGCGACAGGATCGCGTTCTCGACCTCGGCGGGGTGCACGTTCTCGCCGCCGCTGATGATCAGGTCCTTCTTGCGGCCGGTCAGGTACAGGTAGCCGTCCTCGTCGAGCCTGCCGAGGTCCCCGGTGTACAGGCGGCCGTCGCGCAGGACCTGCGCGGTCTCGTCCGGCCGGTTCCAGTAGCCGAGCATCACGTTCGGCCCGGACACCACGACCTCGCCCTCCTCGCCGACCCCGCACTCGCGCCCGTCCGGGGCCACGATGCGGACCTCGACGTAGAGGCACTGCCGCCCGACCGACCCCGGCTTGCGCGCGAACTCGTCCGGCGTCTGGCCGGTCACGCCCGGCGCGGCCTCGGTCAGGCCGTACCCCTGCGTGAACCGGAGCCCCCGCGCGAAGTAGCGATCGCGCAGCGAGTCCGCGAGCGGCCCGCCGCCCGAGATCAGCGCGGCCACGCTGGAGAAGTCCGTCGAATCGAACGCCGCGCACTCCGCGATCATCTGGAACTGCACCGGCACGCCGACCATGCCGGACACCCGGTGCCGCTCCACGGCGCGCAGGACCTCGGCCGGGTCGAAGCGCTTCAACAGGACGGTCGCGGCGCCGACGTGGACCAGCGGCAGCACGGACCCGTTCATGCCGCCCGTGTGGAACAGCGGCAGCAGCACGAGCCCGGTCGCGCGCGGGTCGATGCCGAGCGCCCACCCGTTGACCGTCTGCCAGAACACGTTGTCGTGCGAGAGGACCACGCCCTTGGAGGCGCCGGTCGTGCCCGCCGTGTACATGATGAACAGGGGATCGCCGCCGCCGGCCTCCGGGTCGATCGCGCCCGCGGCCGGGTCGGACCCCGCGAGCAGCTCCTCGTACCCCCCCTGCACGGCCTCGCGGTCGCGCGGAACCCGGACGCGCATCAGGTCGCCCGCGGAGCCGGCCAGCGAGAGCGCCGCGGCCACGACCTCCTCCAGGTCCACGTCGTGAACGAGCACGTCCGGCGTGCAGTCGCCGAGCTGGTAGGCCAGCTCCGCGGGGGTCAGCCGGAAGTTCATCGGCACGGCGATCGCGCCGACGCGCGCGCAGGCCAGCACGACCTCGACCTGCTCGCACACGTTGAACAGGAGCGCCGCCACTCGCCGGCCGCGGGTCACGCCGCACGCCCGGAACGCGGCCGCGAGCCGCGCCACGCGCCGATCGAGGGCCGCCCAGGTGACGTCGTACCGGTCGGAGAGCAGGGCCGGCTTGTCGCGATAGACGCGCGCGTGCTTCTCGACCCAGGAGGCGACGTTCACCTTCACGACCCGACCTCCGATCATGTCCCGGCGGATCCTACTGCATCGAGCGGGGCGGGGGGACGGGCCGCCGCCGGCCGCCGGCGGCCCGTCCCCCCCCCTCGCTGCCTCACGCCGCCACGGGCCAGGCCTTCCGCGCCTGCTCGGCCGCGCCCCTGGTCGCCTCGTCCGCCATCTTCACCAGCTCGCGCGTGGTGTCGAACGACCGGTTCACGGCCTCGACGGTCGCCTTCTGGGCCGCCGCCATCTGCGCCTCGCACGCCGTCCGGCCGATCTCCTGCCAGCGCGTCGCCACCTCGATGCCCTGGGTCCAGAAGTCCTTCATGCCGCTCGCGTCGAAGACCTTGTCCATGATGCCCTCCTCTTCCCGCCGCGCCCTTCGCGGCGTCGCATGCTGCATCGCAGCAACCAGAGGATAGGGCGCATGCTGCGATGTGTCAAGAGGAATATTTTGCAATGCAGCATGAACGGGTCCGGCGCCGTGTTTCCGTGCTAGACTCACGCCCATGACAACCATCAAGAAATACCCCAACCGGCGGCTCTACCACACGGGAGAGCGCCGCTACGTCAACCTCGAGGACGTGGAGCGCATGGTCCGCGAGGACGCCGACTTCCGGGTGGTGGACGCCCAGTCCGGCGACGACATCACGCGGCGCGTGCTCGCGCAGGTGATCCTCGAGCAGATGCAGGAGTACGAGCCGGTCCTCCCGGCCGAGCTGCTCCGCTTCGTGATCAAGCAGCGCGGCATGACCACGGGGTGGCAGGACCTCGTGCGGCGGTTCGCGGGGAACGTGCCGTTCGCCGGCGCCGCCGCGCCGTGGGCGGACGTGCTCGCTTCGTTCATGGGCGGAGCCGCCAGGCCCGCCTCGGCGCCCCCGCCTCCGCCCGACGAGCCGGACGAGCCCCCCGAGGAACTCCGCGACGAGCTGGACACGCTGAAGGAACGGCTGGCGGAGATCGAGAAGAAGCTGGGGCGGCGGAAGTAGGGGGGGGAAGCCCCAGGGGAAAGCCCTGGGAAAGCCCCTGGGAAAGCCCCACCCGCCGTCTGCCGGGCCGAAGACGCCGCCCTGTTGCACGTCGTCGAGACACGCCACGTCCCCGCGCGGGCGACGTCTTCTACAGTTGTGAATCGGCAGCCGGCGGGGGAACAGGGTCGGGGTCTCCCGAAAGGGATTGTGCGGGGAGGAAGGCATCGGCAGCCGGCGGGTGGGGCTTTCCTCAAACGAACCAGGAATCCACCCGACGGTGCGCAGCCGAGGCCTCGGTCACGATCCGGGACATCACCGACGCCACCGAGGGCGTATCGGTCATCAGCCCCGCGGCCTGGCCGAGCGGCAGCACGCCGCGCCTCAGGTCGCCCCGGGTCGTGGCGATCCGGAACGCCTTGAACGCGTTCGCCAGGAACGCAAGCTGCATGGCGTTGCGCCACCCGGACGCGAGGACCCCGGCCGCGAGCTTGAGCCACGGCACGCCGAGCATCCGCGCGATCTCGCGCGAGCTGAACAGGGCGCGCTTGAGGTCGAGCCCCCGCCGGATCGCGACCGTCGCCCCGGGGGCGACCAGCACGCGGCAGTGCTGCCCGTCGAACCGCGTGGTGTAGATCGTGTCGCCGATGTCCGCCTTGACCGCGACCGCCTTGCAGTCCGCGTGGACCGGGCTCTCGAGCGTGTTCATGAAGCGGCTGCCCATGGCGACGCCCTCGGCGCCGAGCACGAGCGCGGCCGCCAGCCCGCGGCCGTCCACGACCCCCCCGGCCGCAATGACCGGGATCCCGACCGCCTGCGCGATCGCGGGGACGAGCACCATGGTGGTGACCTCGCTCCCGTGGGCCGCGGCCTCGTGCCCGGTCACGAGCAGCGCGTCGGTCCCGTACGCCTCGGCCGCGCGGGCGTGCTTCACCGTGGTCACGGACGCGATCACCTTGCCGCCGTACCCGTGCGCGGCCTCCACGATCCAGTCGCCCTTGCCCATGGAGAAGTTCACGACCGGGACCTTCTCCTCCAGCAGCACCTGCGCGTTCTCGCGCGCGCCAGGGAAGTACAGCGTGGCGTTGCCGCCGAACGGCTTGTCGGTCAGCTCGCGCACCCGCCGCACCGCGGCCCGCGTCTGCTCCGCGTTGTAGACGCCGGTCGCCAGGATGCCGAGCCCCCCCGCCTCCGACACCGCGGCCACCATCTCGGGCACGCTGATCCAGCTCATCCCGGACAGCAGGATCGGGTGCCGGATCCCGAACATGTCCGTGATCCTCGTGCGCACTAGCCCGCCTCCTTGATCGCCTGGATCCCCCCCGGGTTGTCCAGCGCGGACAGGTCCCCAGGCTCGCTGCCGAGGAAGACCGCCCGCACCACGCGCCGCATGATCTTCGCGCTCCGGGTCTTCGGCAGCTCGCGCGCGAACAGCACCCGCTCCGGCTTCAGCGCCTTGCCCATGTCCTGCACGACGCGGCCGATCAGCTCCTTCCGCAGCGCGTCCGACGGCTCCTGCCCGGGCCGGAGCACCACGAAGCAGACCACGCCCTCGCCCTTCACGTCGTGCGGCACGCCGATCGCCGCGGCCTCGGCGACCGCCGGGTGCGCGACCAGCGCGGACTCGACCTCGGCCGGGCCGACCCGCTTGCCCGCGATCTTCAGGGTGTCGTCGGAGCGCCCCGTGACGAACCAGAACCCGTCGTCGTCCACGTACGCCCAGTCGCCGTGCACCCACACGCCCGGCCAGCGCGACCAGTACGCCTCGATGTAGCGATCCGGGTCCTTCCAGAACCCTGCCGTCATGCCGGGCCACGGACGCGTGATCACCAGCTCGCCGACCTGGCCGCGCACCGGCCTCCCGTCGTCGCCGAAGACCTCCGCCGCGATGCCCGGGATCGGCCCGGAGAACGAGCACGGCTTGATCGGCGTGATCGGGAAGCAGCCCAGGATGCCGCCCGAGATCTCGGTCCCCCCCGTGTAGTTGAGGATCGGCAGCCGGCCGCGGCCGGCCGTCTCGAACAGCCATCGGTACGGCTCCGGGTTCCAGGGCTCGCCGGTCGTGGCGAACGCCTTCAGCGACGTCAGGTCGTGCCGCGTCACCCAGTCGGTCCCGTGCGGCATCAGCGCCCGCACCGCGGTCGGCGAGATCCCCAGCACGTCGATCCGGTGCCGCTCCACCAGGGACCACAGGCGGTCCGGCGCGGGCCAGTCCGGCGTGCCCTCGAACAGCACCGCGGTCCCGCCGAGCAGCAGGGATCCCCCGATCAGCATCGGCCCCATCAGCCAGCCGAGGTCGGTCACCCAGAACAGCCGGTCGCCCTGGCCGAGATCGAACAGGTACGCGAAATCGTGGGCGTTCTTGATCGCGAAACCGCCGTGCGTCAGCACCGCGCCCTTCGGGCGGCCGGTCGTGCCCGAGGTGAACAGGATCACGCACGGGTGGTCCGCCTCGACCGGGAGCGCCTCGCAGTCCGGCGACTCCGCGGCGACCGCGTCGTGCCACCAGACGTCCCGCCCCGCGGTCCACGGCGCCTCGCTCCCGACGCGCCGGTGGACCAGGACGCGCTCGACCGAGGGCGCGCCGGCCACGGCCTCGTCCGCGGTCCGCTTGAGCTGGACGGGCTGCCCCCGCCGCGAGAAGCCGTCCGCGGTGATCAGCACCTTCGCGTCGCACCCCGCGAGCCGCGACGCCACCGCCTGCGCGCCGTACCCCGAGAAGCACGGCGTGTAGACCGCCCCGATGCGCGCGACCGCCAGGACCGAGACGGCGGCCTCGACGCTCATCGGCAGGAAGATCCCGACCGTGTCGCCCGCGCGCACCCCGAGGCGCTTCAGCGCGTTCGCGAGCCGCCCGACCTCCGCCAGCAGTTCCCCGTACGTCAGCGTCCGAACGCCGCCGTCGTCCGCCTCCGCGACGATCGCGAGGTCCGCTCCCCTGCCCTCGTCAACGTGGCAGTCCACGCAGCTGTCGGCCATGTTCAGGCGGCCGCCCGGGAACCACCGCGGCCACTCGGGCCCGCGCGACTCGTCGAGCACGCGCTCGTACGGCGCCAGCCAGCGGATCCCGAGGTCGCGGCAGACCGCGTCCCAGTACCACTCCGGGTCCGCGATCGACCGCGCGTGGAGCGCCTCGAACGTCCCGATGCCGTGCCGCCCCATGAACCGCGCGATCCGGTTCCCTCCCGCGGCGCCGGGGTCGGGACGCCAGACGATCTCGTTCTCCGCCATCGATTCACCCGAATCGGAGCCCGG
>VGRB01000337.1 GCA_016875475.1 Deltaproteobacteria bacterium | reverse complement strand
GTGGTCTACCCCGGGCAGAGGCGTTCGTCAAGCGTTCCCCCGGAATTCGCCCGGTATTCCCGCACCCGACGCCGAGCCCGAGCCCGCTGCCGCCCCCGTGCCCGTACCCGTACCCGCTCTCCTGTCCCCGGCCCTCCCGATCGAACCATTCCCGCCCATCCGGGTACTCACGGGCACGGAATGGGGCGGGGGCGCCCCCGGCGGGACCCGCCGGACCGGCGTCCGGACTCGTGAAAACCTTTGACGGCGCGGCTTGACACCCGATCCCCTGCCCCGGATAATAACCGGGACTCCGCGCCTTTGAGATTGGAGGCCACGATGTCGATCCGGGTCGGGCGCGCCGCGGCAGCGGTGGCGATGTTCGCGCTGGTTGGGGCCGCGTGCGGCGGTGCGGGCGGGGAGAGCAAGCTCTCCGGCGTGTCCAAGATCGAGGTGGCCGTCGAGATCGCCACCGGCCAGTGGTCGACCAAGGCGGTGGTCACGGTGGACCCGGGGCAGGTGGCGGTCGGCGAGACCCGCGACTACAAGGTGCGCGTCCGGAACACCGGCGAGAAGGGCCGCCCGCTCTGCGTCACGGCCGACCCGACGATCAAGGCGGAATACGAAGCCGTGGACCCGGAGCTGACCGAGGGTCCGGCGTTCTCCCCCGTCGCCCCGGCCGAGGGCCGCTGCATCGCGCCGACGGGCGAGGGCGACGACCTGGACCTCCCCGAGAGCTACACGTTCACCGTGCGGTTCAAGCGCTACGACGACGCGCAGGCACGCGAGGTCGTGCTGACGATCCCGAACGACAACTCGGTCGAGACGTCGTTGCAGTCCTACAGGATCCGTTTCGAGACAGGCTCCTGCGAGCCGTCGCTCGACGCCCCGGAGACCGTGGACCTCGGGCCGGTCCACGAGCCGACCCCCGAGGAGCTGGGCATCAACAACGGCGGAAGCTGCCCGCTGGAGATCCGGAAGTTCACCTTCGACGGCGACCCGAACTTCGTGCTCGTGGCGAACGGCAAGGACTACCCGATCGAGGAGACCAAGGGCGAGGTCGTGTTCGACCCGCCGATCGTGGTCGATCCGGGCAAGCCCGCGGAGCCTCAGTGGGAGATCCGGTACAGCCCGGTCACCGACGACCCGGCCCAGGCACGCGTCATCGTCTACTCGAACGACCGTCAGTTCGCGTCCGGCCGCGAGATCAAGATCATCGCCAACACCAGCGGCCCGCGCCTCTGCGTCGAGCCGTCCCCGGTCGAGTTCGGCGGCAAGCTCCTGCACAAGAAGGCGTGCATCGACGTGCAGATCACCTCGTGCGGCACCGGCCCGCTCGACATCTCGAACATCACGCTCGGCACCGGGGGCACCGAGTTCGAACTCGACTTCAAGGACATGGGCGGCGTGCCGACCGCGAACCTGGACGTCAACCAGTCCGCGACGTTCAAGGTCTGCTACACGCCGAACGACAGGAACCCGGTCGACCCGGCCACCAACAAGGTCATCCTCGACACGAACGAGATCCAGGTCGCCAACAACACGTTCAAGGGCACGCTCGCCATCCAGACGACCGGCTTCGGCGTCGAGGTCGAGTGCCCGCAGCCGGTCATCGTGATCGAGCAGGGGCAGGAGGTGCCGCCCCAGACGCTGCTGAACCTCTACGGCGACCAGAGCCTGCCATCGACCGGCACGATCACGCAGTACAACTGGAGCGTGAACCAGCCGAACGACAACAAGTTCAACTTCGTGCCGTCGTCCACGTTCCCGAACCCGACGCACGAGGTGAACATCGCCGGCGAGTACATCTACTGCCTGGACGTGTGCGACTCCGCCCGCTGCTCGTCCGACCCGGCGTGCAACACCACGGACTGCGAGACGGTCTTGGTCCTTCCGACCGACGCGATCCACTGCGAGCTGACCTGGGACACCCCCGGCGACATGGACCAGTCCGACGAGGGCCCGGACGCGGGGTCCGACATGGATCTCCACTTCACGCACCCGTTCGCGACCGGCCCGGACCTCGACGGCGACGGCCAGCCCGACCCGTGGTTCAACCTGCCGTACGACGTGTTCTGGTTCAACCCGAAGCCGGACTGGGAGTCCATGAACCCGAACGCCAAGGACGACCCGCGACTCGACCGCGACGACACGGACGGCGCGGGCCCGGAGAACCTGAACCTCGACGCGCCGGTGGACGGCCGCCGCTACAAGGTCGGGGTCCACTACTGGGACGACCACGGCTACGGCTTCTCGTATCCGCACGTCCGCTGCTACATCTGGGGCCAGCTCGTGTTCGACATCGACTTGGAGCCGCTCGACCAGAAGCTCTTCAAGTGCGACCTGTGGGAGGTCGCCGAGATCGTGTGGCCGGGCGGGATGGTCAAGAAGATCACGAACCCGGACGGAAGCCTCAAGATCACGCACAAGTACCAGAACCCCGGGTTCGTCCAGATCGGTGGCGGAAGCTGCACGAACTGACCCCCGTACCCGTGGGCGGGCAGGGGGGCAGCCCCACCCGTACCCGTACCCGTACCCGTACCCGTACCCGTGCCCGTGCCCGTACCCGCTTCCCGTTCTCGTCCTACAATACAGGCCATGCCGGACCTCGACGAAGTGCGAGCCCGCATCTCCGCCATCGACGACGAGGTGGTCCGCCTCGCGGCGGAGCGGCTGGCGCTCGTGGCCCGCGTGGCCCAGGCGAAGCGCGCGGCGGGCGCACCCATCCGCGACCGGGCCCGGGAGCGCGAGGTCCTCGCCCGTGCCCGCGACGTGGCCGCGCGCTTCGGCCTCCCGCCCAGGGTCGCGGAGTCGATCGTGGGCGCGCTCATCCGGTCCTCGCTCGTGTCCCAGGAGCGCGACCGGGTGGTCCACGCGGCGCGGGGGGCCGGGAGGCGGGCGCTCGTGATCGGCGGCGCGGGCCGCATGGGCCGCTGGATGTCCGCCTTCCTGCTGTCGCAGGGCTACGCGGTCACGGTCGCGGACCCGGCCGGCGCTCCGGACGGCTGCGCCCACGTGGCGGACTGGACCGCGATCCGGCCGGACCACGACCTCGTCGTCGTGGCGGCGCCGCTCGCGGCGAGCGCCGGGATCCTCCGCGACCTCGCCCGCGCGCGTCCCCCCGGCGTGGTCTTCGACGTGGGGTCGCTCAAGGGCCCGCTCGCGTCGGGCATCCGCGCGCTGGCCGCGGCCGGCGCGAAGGTCACGTCGGTCCACCCGATGTTCGGCCCGGACACGGACCTGCTGTCCGGCCGCCACGTGATCCTGGTGGACGCGGGCGTGCCCGAGGCGACCGCGGAGGCGCGCGCCCTGTTCGAGCCGACCATGGCGACGCTGGTCGAGATGGGCCTCGACGAGCACGATCGCCTGATCGGCTGGGTGCTCGGCCTGTCGCACGCGGTCGCGATCTCGTTCTTCGCCGCCCTCGCCGGCAGCGGCGAACCGGCGTCGCGCCTCGCCAGGCTGTCCTCCACCACGTTCCAGGCCCAGATCGAGGTGTCGCGCCGCGTGGCGAGCGAAAACCCACACCTCTACTACGAGATCCAGCGCATGAACCCGCACGGCCTGGCACCGCTGCGCGCGTTGGCGGACGCCGTCGCGGCGCTGCTCGGGGACGTGTCGGGCGGCGACGAGCGGTCGTTCGTCACCCGCATGGAGCAGGGCCGCGCCTGGCTCGAGGATCTGCCGTGATCGCCAGGCTCCGGGCCGCCGCGCCCGCCGTCCTCGTCGCGATCCTGGCGGCCGCGCCGTTCGCGGGCACCCTCGACTTCCCGTTCCTCCACGATGACCGGTGGGCGGTCCTGTCGAACCCGAACGTGACCGGGGGATTCGACCTCGGCCGCGTGCTGACCACGGACTCGTGGGGGGGGCAGCCCGGCTACACGCACATGCACTACCGGCCGCTCTCGTCACTGACCATCGCCGTGACGGCGGCCGCCGCGGGCCTGGACCCCGCCCCGTTCCGCGCGACGAACGTCCTGCTCCACGTCGCGGCCTCGCTGCTCGTCCTCGCGCTCGCCCGGCGGCTCGGGGTCGGCCTCCTCGCCGCGACCGCCGCGGCGGGCTGGTTCGCGCTCCACCCGGTCCATGCGGAGACCGTCCAGTTCGTGGTCAACCGCGAGGAGCTGCTCGCGACCTCGTTCTGCCTCGGCGCCGCGATCCTGCTGGTGCGGGACGCACCGTGGACGCCCGCGCGCCTCGCCGGACTCGCGGCCCTGGCCCTGCTCGGCCTCGCGTCCAAGGAGACCGCGGTCTGCCTGCCCCTGCTGGCGGCCGGGCTCGCGCTCGCATTTCGGCCCGGGACGCGGCCGGGGTCGCCGCCCGGGGCACCGCACTGGTGGCTGCGCTGGATGCCGGCGCTGGTCCTGCTCGCGGCGGTCGTCGCGTTCGTCGGCCTCCGCTACGCCGTGCTCGGCCGCGTGCTCTCGGACTTCATCCCGTGGCAGGACAACCCGCTCGTGCGCGCGGACGCGGCCGGGCGCGCGACCGGCGCGCTCGCGGTCCTCGGCCACGCGGCCGGGCTCCTCGCGGCGCCGCTGCGGCAGACCGTGGACTACGGGTGGGACGTGCTCGGCCTGCCCGCCGACGGACTCCCCCCCGCGGCCATCGCCGGGATCGGCGTGGCGATCGCCGCGATCGCGGCCTTCGCGGCCTCGCTCCGGCGCGCCCCGGCCGTCGCGACCGGGATCCTGCTCGCGGCCGTGGCATACGCGCCGTTCTCGAACGTGGCGTTCCTGAACTCGATCCTCCTGTCCGAGCGCAACCTCTACCTGGCGGCCGCGGGCGTCGCGGTCGCTGCCGGCGCGGCGCTCGATCTCGCGCTCCGGGTGGGACCCAAACCGGCGGGCCTCCTTGCCGATGGGCGGCGGCGTGGCCCGCTTGCCCGGCCGATCTGGCGCGCTGCGCGCCGGCCGATAGCGCTGCTATCGGCCGGTGCTCGCGTGAAGTCGCCTTCGGCGACCGCCACCTCGGCCGGCCCGCTGGGCCATCCGCTCGCCCCCGACTGCGTCGGACCGGCGATTCGGGTGGGCCTCGCGGCCCCGGTCGCGACGGCGATCACGATCGCCTGGGTCGCGGCGTTCGGCGCGCTCGTCGCGGACCGCGCGTCCGACTTCCGTTCCGCGGAGGCCCTGTTCGCGTCGTCGCTCGCGAGCCGCCCCGGCAGCACGCGACTGCACGACAACCTCGGCGTGGCGCTCCAGGACGCGGGCCGGCTCGACGAGGCCGAACGGGAGTTCCGCCGCGCCCTGGCGATTGACGGCGAGAACGTCGAGGCCCACAACAACCTTGGGACCGTGCTCCAGGGCCGCGGCGACCTCGCCGGGGCGACCGCCGAGTACGTCGAGGCGCTGAGGCTCCGCCCGGGGATGCGGCCCGCGGCCGGGAACCTGTGCGTGGCGCTCTCGCGGGCGGGCGACCCGCGCGCGGCCGAGTGGTGCCGGGAGGCGCGGCGGATCGGCGCGGTCGAATAACGCCGTCGCGCGGGCGTCCTACGAACGGCACGCGCGCGGTCCCGCGGTCGCACGCGTGCTAGGATCCGCGCGCCTGGCGTGTCCCGAGGAGGAGCAGATGCGGACGGTGCTCGCGTGCATGGTCGGGATCGCGGTGCTCGGCCCGGCGGCCGGCGCGGCCGCGGACCCGCTGATCCCGTGGTCGGGTCCGTCGCAGCCGGTGACGGTGCAGGACGTGCTCCCGCACTACGCGGAGAACCGCGACAACGGCTCGTACAGCGAGTGGTGGTCGTTCGTGTTCCGGCTCGAAGGTGGGTACTGGGCGTACGTCCAGTTCCTGGTGAGCAACGTGGGCCTCGGCAAGGGCAAGGCCGTGGTCAAGGCGGAGGTCCGCCTCGCGGACGGCGAGTCGTTCTCGGAGAAGGTCGAGCTGGACCCGGGCGAATGGTCCGCGGGCAAGGACACGTTCGAGCTGAAGTTCGGCGAGAACACCCTGTCGGGGCCGCTCGACGCGGTGAGGATCCACGTCAAGAACCCCTCGTTCGAGGCGGACTACCGGTTGAAGAACGTCGCGCCGCCGTGGAAGCCCGGCAACGGCCGCGCCCAGTATGGCGCATCGTCGTCCCGGTACTACCAGTTCGAGGCGTTCGCCCCGACCGCCATCGTCGAGGGTACGGTCAAGGTCGCGGACGACGACCGGGTCCACAAGGTGAAGGGCATCGTCTATGGCGAGCACCAGCTCCAGACGGTCGGCATGCACGAGCAGGCGAAGCGCTGGGCGCGCTACCGCTCCCTCCCC
>VGRB01000336.1 GCA_016875475.1 Deltaproteobacteria bacterium | reverse complement strand
GGGGAGATGGCCGCGTCCGACGAGATCATCCGGTTCGCGTGCGAGATCAAGCCGGACGTCGCGACGCTGGTGCCCGAGAAGCGCGAGGAGCGCACGACCGAGGGCGGCCTGATCGTGGTCGAGCGCGAGCGCGAGGTCGGGCCGGTCGTGGCGCGGCTGAAGGCGGCCGGGATCCGCGCGTGCCTGTTCATCAACCCGGACCCCGAGTCCGTGCGCGCCGCGGCCCTGTGCCGGGCCGACCAGGTCGAGATCCACACCGGCCGCTACGCCGACGTGACCGGGGGGGAGCGCGAGGAGGAGCTGGTCCGCATCTCCGCGGCCGCGGCCGAGGCCGAGCGCCTGGGCCTGGTCGTGGCGGCGGGCCACGGGCTCGACTACCAGAACAGCCGCGAGATCTGCCGCATCGGCGAGATCGTCGAGCTGAACATCGGCCACAGCATCATCGCCCGGTCCATGTTCGTCGGGATCGGCGAGGCCGTGCGCGAGATGATCGACGTGATCGCGTCCGAGATGTGACCCTCCGACGGAGGTGCGGCATGGGAGGCCTCCGCGCTGCCGCTGCACCGCGCTCGGACGAGGGCCGCTCGACGCATCCGGCCACGACCCGGGGAGTCGGCGCGCGGAAGCCGCGCCCCGCGACGCCGAGCGCGGCCGCGGCACCCCCCGGGGCCTGGCGACCGGCGGGCGGCCGGCGCAGGGAATTTGGCCCCCCGGCGCGATTCGCGATGTAATCGGTCCTGAAGGGGCGAGGAAGACCCGCGATGACCGGCGACCCCATCGACACCCCCCGGCTGCGCGAGCTGGAGGCCGAGTTGGCCGCGGCGCGGCTGGAGATCGAGCAGCTGAAGGCACGCCTCGGCGCGGGCGAGCTGGAACTGCGCGCGCTGGCCCGCGACCGGACGCCGGAGGAGGTCCTGCGCGAGGAGACCCGGCCCGCCCGGATCGACCCGCTGACCGGGCTGCCGAACCGGCGCGGCTTCGAGGAAGGCGCCGCCATGATGCTCGACCACCTCGGCCGCCAGGGGCAGGTCATGACCGTGGGCATCGTGGACGTGAACGGGCTGAAGCGCGTCAACCGGATGCTCGGCGAGGCCGAGGGCGACCTGGCGTTGAAGGTCATCGCGGCCACGATCCAGGGGGCGATCCGCTCCCTCGACGTGCTCGGGCGCGTGGACGGCGACGAGTTCGCGGTGCTGCTGCCCGGGATGCCGGCCTCGCCCGCGAGGCAGTTCTTCGACCGGCTCGCGGAGCGGCTGACCGAGGCATGCCAGGGGTCGGCCTGGGGGATCGGCTTCTCCGTCGGCGCCGCGACGTTCACGGGCCGGCTGCCTGCCCTCGCGGACGCCGTCGATCACGCCGAGGCGCTGATGCGCGAGGCCCGGGCGGCCGGAACCACGCGAGTCGTCTACGCCGAGATCCCCGCGGCCTGATCGCCCTCCCGGCGCCCTACAACGGCCCCCAGATCCCCCACGTCCGGCCGCGCGCGACCAGCAGGTCCGCCGGGGGCCCGTCCGGACCGAGCGCGGCCGCGTCCTCCGGGTCCATCACCAGCCAGCGGCAGCCCGCGGCGCGGATCGTGGCGACGCGCGCCGGCCAGGACGCGGGGCGCTCGAAGAACTCCCGGATCACCCTCATCTTCTGCGGGAAGTCGGGGGTCAGCTCGTTGTGCCCGGCGAACACGGTCGCGCCGCCGAACGCGGCCAGGAACAGGCCGGTGCGCGCGTCCGTGAACACCGTGCGGTCGGCCGCGTCGCCCGGCAGGCCGCGCACCGCGTCCCACAGCGACGGCCAGTCGTCGCGGACCTGGCCCGGGTTGCGGGCGGTCGCCTCCTGGCGCAGCAGGAGCGCGTTGGTCGGGACCACCGCGACCAGCAGCCCCGCGATCGCGGCCGCGGCCCGCGCCGGCCGGAGCCGCTCGAGCCACCCCGCGATCGCGGAGGCCGCGAGCGCGGCGAACGCCACGTGCACGCCCTCCACGCAGCGACGCTCGTAGGGCACGAGCGGGGACGCGTACGCGAGCAGCGCCGCGACCGCGATCCACGAGACCCACAGCGCGCGCGACGCGTCCCACTCGCGCCGGACCGCGAGCCGGACCGCGCCCCACGCCGCGAGCACGAACACGAGGCCCAGGCCCAGCGCGTACTGCCACGGCGGCGGCGACGGCATCACGTTCCGCTCGGCCCAGCCGCGCATCCCGGGATTCGCGGCGAACCAGCCGGCGAGCGAGGCCATGGCGACGGCCCACGGCAGCAGCGCCGCGAGGTCCCGGCGGCCCGCGGCCGCGTCGAGGACGCCCCGCCACCGGCAGGCGAGCCACCGGAGCCCGATCGCGAGCCCGAGCGGCAGCGCCGTGTACGGGTGCACGAACACGAGCAGCGCGAGGAGCCCCCCAGCCGCCCACCCCCGGCCGCGCGCGAGCAGCAGGAGCGCGCCGCACGCGAGCAGCAGCGAGGCCGCGAAGTGCGGGAAGTACAACAGGCTCTGCCACGTCCACAGCTCGGGCATCCAGTCCGCGGTCATCACGGGCAGGCCGACGGCCTGCACCCACGCGAGCCCGCTGCCGATCGCCGCGAGCCCGAACCCGGCGAGCGCGGCTCGCGGACGGCCGGGGAGCCACGCCCGCATCAGCGCCCACAGGACCAGCAGGTACCCGAGCCCGAGCAGCGCGCGGCCCGCGTGGAAGGCCGCCGCGAGCGACAGCCCGGTCGCCGCGGCCAGCCATCCGAGCGCGACCCAGGCCGGGTTCGGCAGGAACCCGCCGCCGATCGCGTCCGTGGTCATCCGGTCGGCCGGCCGGAGCGCGCCCGCGCGGTGCTGGTCCATCCACATCAGGTAGCTGCACTGGTCCGGCACCGCGGTGAGCGTCCACGAGAACACGTGCCCGGGCGGCGGGCTCGCGTCCTGGGCCAGGTACGGCACGAAAGTGGCGCCGACCGCGACGAGCGCGATCCCCCACGCGACGACGTCGTGCCGGGTCGGGTTCCACCCAGGCCCCCGCGGCGGGCTCGACAGGCTCACCGGCGGTCCCCCAGCATGGCGAGGAACCCGGCCTCCGAAAGCACGGTCACGCCGAGGTCGCGCGCCTTCGCGAGCTTCGAGCCGGCCTCCTCGCCCGCCACCACGAAGTGCGTCTTCCTCGACACGCTCCCCGCCGCCTTCCCGCCGAGCGAGATCACCAGATCCTGCGCCCTCTCGCGCGTCATCACGGCGAGCGTGCCCGTGAACACGAACGTCTTCCCCGCGAACGCCGGGTCCGCCTCGCCCGCGACCGCCGCCCCCCCCGCGTGCTCCATCCGCACGCCCGCCTCGCGCAGCCGGCGGATCAGCTCGCGGTTCCTCTCGTTCCGGAAGAACGTCGCGATGCTCTTCGCCACGACGGGCCCGCCCTCCGCATCCGAGCCCTCCCTGCGGAGCGCCTCTCTGATCTCATCCTCCGAGGCATCCATCAAAGCATCGATCGACGTGAATCTGTCCGCCAGAACGCGGGCCAACGCTTCGCCCGCATGCCGAATCCCGAGCGCGACGACCACGGCAGAGAGCGGGCGGGACTTGGACCGCTCGATCGCGTCGACCAGGTTCTGCGCGGACTTGTCCGCAAGACGCTCCAGCAGCAGCAGATCCGCCTTCCTCAGGTGATAAATGTCAGCGACGTCCTTGATGAATCCGCCGTCCACGAGCTGATCCGTCATCCGCTCGCCGAGGTGCTCGATGTCCATGGCGCGGCGCGACGCGAAGTGGATGACATGTTCCTTGAGTTGGGCGGGACACGCCGCGTTCGCGCAGCGCCGGGCGACCTCGCCTTCCTCGCGGGTCACCGGACCTCCGCACGACGGGCAGGAAGGGGGCATCCGCCAGGGCGAGTCACCCCTAAGCACACCGAGCACAACAGCGACTACTTCGGGAATGACGTCGCCTGCGCGCTGGACGACCACCGAGTCCTGGACTCGGACATCCTTCCGCGCGACCTCGTCTTCGTTGTGCAACGTCGCGCGCCTCACGATCACGCCTGCCACCGCGACCGGTCGAAGCATCGCGACCGGAGTGAGGATTCCCGTGCGGCCAACATTCACCTCGATGCCCTCGACAACCGTCACCCTCCGTTCGGGCGGGAACTTGAACGCAATCGCCCAACGCGGGCTTCGGGCGATTTCGCCGAGACGGACCTGCAGGGCGATCGCATTCACCTTGACCACCATCCCGTCGATCTCGAACGGGAGTGTCGAACGCCGCTCCATCAAAGCCCGATAGGCCACCATGACATCATCGATCCCTTGCGCGCGAAGGGTGAGATCGGAGGTGCGAAAACCCAGGGCGCGGAGTGTCTCCAGGATCTCCCATTGCGACTCAACCCTAACCCCATCGAACGCACCAAGTGCGTACGCGAAGAACTGAAGGGGTCGTGCTGCCGTGATGCGAGGGTCGAGTTGGCGCGTCGACCCGGCGGCCGCGTTGCGCGGATTTGCGAACCGCGACTCGCCGCGCATCTCGCGCTCACGGTTCAGTTCCTCGAAACCGGCGACAGGCAACAGCACCTCACCGCGGACTTCGAGCAGCTTCGGCGGCGTGGCGCCGTTTCCAAGACGAAGCGGCACGGAACGGATGGTCTTCAGGTTTGCGGTGATGTCCTCGCCGAATGTGCCGTCGCCACGAGTGGCGCCCGCCCCGAGAACGCCGCTCTCGTACACCAGCTCGGCCGACAACCCATCGAACTTGGGCTCACAAACGTACTCAATCGGACGATCATCACGAAGCTCCCTACGAAGACGAGCGTCAAAGGCTCGAGCCTCGCCCTCGGTCATCGCGTTCTGCAGCGACAGCATCGGCTGGCGGTGGCGGACCTGCGCGAACTTCTCGGCCGGGGCAGCGCCGACGCGCTGGGTGGGCGAGTCCGGCGCGACGAGGTCCGGGTGCTCGGCCTCGAGTCCCTGCAACTCGCGGAACAGGACGTCGTATTCCGCGTCCGAGACCTCGGGAGCGTCTTTCACGTAGTAGAGGTAGTTGTGGCGCCCGATTTCACGCCTGAGCTGATCGATCCGCCGCGCCGCCTCGTCCTCCTGCATGCCTCTCTCCCAGGCGAACGAGCCGAGGATACCACCCCTCTCGCGCCCGCGACGTCCGCAATGACAGCGTTGGCGCCCTGGTCGAATCATGCGAGCATCAGTCGGCCCTGTTGGAGGTGCTGCATGCCCGAGAGTCCCTTCGAACCGCTGCCCGGATTCGCTTGGGCGGTGACCCGGGGCTTTCGTGCGCCGCTCGGCGCGTGCCGATTCGAAGAAGGGGATCTCCTTTACGACTCCCCCCGAGGGTACGAACTCCCGTGGTCCGAGGCGCGCTCGTGCGTGCGCTTCGCGATGCAGGTGCTGTCGCCATCGCGCGCCCCGACCACAAGATCGGATCGCGACGAGGCATCGGTGTTCCAAGACAACTGGCGTCAGGCCGCCGTCCAAAGCTTGGCGGAATTCCCTGGCGGCCAGGCGACGCAGGTGATGACGACGCAGGGCCGTATCTACACGACGTTGTGGCGTGGGGATCCGGCATGCCTCTCCGCCTCCAGTGCGGAGCCTCCACTTCCACGCCTCGCCCGCGACCTGAAGCCGCATCTGTCGGCTGCTGCGGTCTGGTTCCGCGAGAACCACGGCCGCGTGGACTCTCGGTCGAGTGTCTTCGCGACCGCGTTCGACGAGACATCCGATCTTCTCGACAACAAGGCCCGACGCGTGGGAATGGGACTCCATCAGGCGTTTGGCGCGCACCGCCTCGAGGCGACACCGGCTGCCCTGGGCACCCCGAATGCCGAGGCGTTCGTCCCGACTGCGAAAGTCGTGGCATTCATCCTAGCTGCACCCAAGACCGCAATCGAGTCTGTCCTGAAGGAGCTTCTTTACGCGCCGTCCAGGGAGAGGGGGACCGGGGATGACCGCTTCCGCCTGGAGGCCCACGGCTCACTCCTCGCGGACGAAGCCCCGGAGCTGCCCGACGGAACCCATGAACCCCTTCTTCTCTGATCGGGAGGCGATGATGGAATCGATCGCTTTTCTCGTGCAGGGCTCGGCCTCCGAACCGTACGAGGTTTCGTTCGGACGCGATGGCTCGAATCTGACAGGTAGATCGGCGGCCGGTGCACGCCAAAAGAGTCAGGTCGCCTGCCGCAACCCACGGAGATCACATGCCCCCGGCCCGCTGAAGCCCTCGGTTCAGCCCGATCCCGGCGGGGATCGTCGCGCGTAACGCC
>VGRB01000335.1 GCA_016875475.1 Deltaproteobacteria bacterium | reverse complement strand
CGCGCGTGTCCATGTTCCTCCTGCCCGGATTGTTGCCCCGAATCCGCCGCCCTGGCCGGGGTTCACCTTCGCGATCCGGGCGTCATCGCTTCGTTGCCTTCACCGATTCGTGCTCGACGTAGCTCTACTACGCCTGCGCGCGAATCGGCTCGGCGCCTCGCGCTCACGTCCGCCTCGCTCGGTTCGGCCCGCGGCAGCCGGCGGATTCGGGCTGCCTCGGGGCGTTGCCACCAGCAGGGCTCATCCCGTAGAATTCTAGTGCTCGTCCCGGCTTGCAGGCAAGCGGGGCGGGGCCCACCCGATCCCCGTTGCCGGAGGGGTGCCATGCTCGCTCGCCTCGTCGTCCCGGGACTGGTGCTGGCCCTCGCGTGCGGAGGAGGATCGAGCGCGGGGAAGCGCGACGACGCAGCGGCCCCGGGCGACCTGCCCCCGGCCGACGCTGCGGACGCGATCGGCGGCGGCGAGGAGGGGGCGGACGGCCCCGCGATCGACACCGCGGTCTCCACCGAGTCCGCGAAGACCGGCGACTCCGTCACGGTCACCTGCTCCGGCACGGGGCTCGACGCGGGATTGGCGAAGTTCGTGGTCCACGAGGCGATCGAGACCCCGCCCGAGGACGGCGGGCCGGACGCGGGGCCGCCCACCTCCGCGGACGTGACCGAGCCCCCCGAGGCGCAGTACCCGCCGGACCAGACGCTGCCCGAGGGCGTCACGGTGTCGGGCAACCAGGTGAAGTTCACGAGGCCCGGACTGTACGCGATCGCGTGCTACTCGGACGAGGCGCAGATCGTCGATTCGACGCCCGCGTCCGTGGACGTCGAGCCGGCGCAGGCGATCGACATCCAGACGGTCGTGTCGCCGGCCGCGCTCAAGGCGGGCGAGTGGGTGAACGTCACGTGCAGCGCCAGGGACGCGTTCGGGAACCCGGTGGATGCGACGTTCGGCGTGCACGTGGCCCCCGCCGAGGGCGTCACGACGTCCGGCCTGACCGCGCAGCTCACCCGCGTCGGGTCGTACACGGTCGCCTGCACCATGCAGGAGGGCGGGCTGACCGACCTCACCCCGGAGAAGGTCGACGTCTCGCCGAACGTGCCGAAGAAGGTGCTGACGTTCGCGGACCCGCCGATCGTGGCCGCGGGCGACCCGTCCGAAATCTCGTGCACCGCGACCGACTACTGGGACAACCCGGTGGAGAACTTCCCGGTATCGCTGGTGGTCCCGCTGAAGATGAAGCTCAAGGGGAAGTCCGTTTCGTCCACGGTCACCGGCGTCTACCCGGTCAAGTGCGTGCCCCAGAACCTCGACTGGAAGTACTTCACCATCGTGCCCGCGGACGTCACGGTGACCGCGGGCGCGCCCGTGTCCATGACGCTCACGGTCGAGCCGCAGAAGGGCTGCTACGGGGTCGGCGAGAAGATCACGGTCAAGGTCGTCGCGAAGGACAAGTACGACAACCTGGTCCCGGACGCGCAGCTCGCGGTCCCGGAGATCGACGCGCTCTCGGGCAACCCGACCGGCATCGTGCCGAACCCGGCTGACCCGAACGGGTCGTTCATCCTGAAGGAGGAGGGGCACTACCTGCTGACGTTCCGCCTGCTCGGCGCGCCGCAGGTCTACACGGAGTTCTCGGTCTGCGTCGAGGGCAGCGGCCCGCTGCTGACCATCCTGTACCCCCCGCGCGGCGCCACGATCAAGGGCAAGCCGTCGGTCACGATCATGGGCCAGATGAACGACCCGCAGAGCGGCGTCCAGGCCGCGCGGCTCAAGTTCAACGGGTCGGAATTCGACATGCAGTACAACATCAAGCCGGACGGGTCGTTCTCGTACCTCGTGAGCCTCCCGCAGGGCCTGCGCCAGGGCCTGAACGTGTTCACGATCGAGGTCGAGAACGGGAACGGCGCCAAGGCCAGCACCACGCAGGGCTTCTACTTCAGCTACGCGTGGTACATGCCGATCCCGGGCGACCCCAAGGGGACGGGGTACGTGTTCAACGCGATCCGGGCGATGCTCGGGCAGCAGTTCTTCGACGACGGCGTGCACGACCCGTCCCACCCGGACGACGTCGCGACCATCCTGGAGACCTTCTTCTCGAACCTGAACATCGGCGCGCTGATCCCGAGCCCCGCCGCGACGTTCAGCCCGTACAAGATCTACATCTCGAACGTGCACTACGGGAAGGCGGCCCTCCAGCTCCACCTGTACGACGGCGGGATCCAGCTCCTGGCGACCCTGCCGAACCTCGGCCTGAACATCGACGCGAAGGCGAAGTGCAAGTTCCTCTTCTTCGACGTCTGCCCCGACGTGTCGGGGTCCCTGCACGTGGACAACATCGTGGTCAACGGGCAACTCGACCTGTGGTTCGAGAAGGCCGCGGACCCGAAGCAGGACGGCAAGGTCCACGCGAAGCTCAAGGACATCCAGGTCAACGTCCAGGGGATCGACATCGAGATCGACGGGATCCTCGGGTGGCTGCTGGGCGGGCTGATCAACTGGGCCGCGAACCAGTTCGCGGGCACCATCGAGACCATGATCGAGCAGCAGGTCGGCGGGATGGTCGACAAGACCCTCGAGGACCTCTTCTCCAAGTTCAACATCACGCAGACCATCGAGATCCCGGCCGTCCTGCCCGGCATGCAGCCGTCCAGCCTGACCATCTTCGCCCGGCCGTACGAGCTGAACCTGGAGCCGCAGGGCGTCTATCTCGGCCTGGACGGGACGTTCTACACGACGAAGGCGGTGACGCACGACGTGCTCGGGTCCATCGCCCACACGAACTGCCTGGACATGACGCCCGGGCCGAAGTTCGACCTGCCCGCGAAGTCCGAGATCGAGTTCGCGATCTTCGACGACCTCCTGAACGAGGCCCTGTTCGCGATCTGGTGGGGCGGCACGCTCAACCTGACGCTCGGCCAGGAGGTCCTCGGGGACGTCGATCTGTCGCAGTACGGCGTGACCGACCTCGCCGTGAAGCTCGACTTCTACCTGCCGCCGATCCTGACGGACTGCAACCCGGACCACGAGCTGCAGGCGCAGATCGGCGACCTCCACGCGGACGTGGACATCGTGTTCGGCGGGATGCCGCTGAAGATCTCGGCGTTCGTCGAGGCCGCGCTCGCCGCGGAGATCTTCCTGACCGACAACCCCACGACGGGCCAGAAGGAGGTGGGCGCCAAGCTGCTCGGCCTGCGCACCCTGGAGATCGACATCGTCGGGATCCAGATGTGCAACGACCTCGGGGTCTGCGAGGACAAGACCGACATGAAGGACCTGCTGCTCCAGCTCCTGAAGGACCAGCTCGTCACGCAGCTCGAGCCGCAGATCACGAACAAGGTGCTCGCGAGCTTCGCCATCCCCGCGATCGACCTTGCGACGTTGGTGCCCGGCCTGCCCGCGGCCGTGGAGCTGAAGCTCGCGCTCGAGGAGCTGTGGCGGGCGACCTACACCGGGACCGACAACAAGCCTCGCAGCTTCGCGTTCACGGCGGCGGGCGGTCATCTCGAGTAGGAAGGCGGGCGAGGATAAGCCGCGAGCGGCAGCGAGTCGACTTCATCCGAGCCGGCCCGCACCGCTTCAGTCGGTGCGGGCCTACATCGCTTGTATCTGGCACGTGGCCTGCCCGCCGATCGTGATCCCCTCCCACTCGGTCATCTTCTTGCCGTCGCCCGGGCAGTTCCCGTAGACGTCCGAGATGTCCTTGCAGTCCTGGAGGGACATGCAGATGGGCATGCAGATGTTCATGATCGTGAGCGCGTACGTGTCCTTGTGCGCGGTCCCGAAGACCAGGCACTTGAACTTCTTGTTCGGGTCCGGGCAGCCCGTGCCGCCCGCCTCGCCCTGGCACTGCTTGGTGCAGATCCCGATCCCGAGCGTGTAGGCCTCGCGGTAGCACATCCCGGTCTCGCACTCGCAGTCCTCGTTGCACGGGTGCCCGATCGGGATCGGCGTGGACGAGACGTCCTGGCAGTACGGGGTGTCCGGCTTGCCGGGGTCGGGGAGCGCGACCTCCTTGACCGGATCGCCCGCCGGGTCGCCGGCCGGGTCGGAGGGGACGTCCTCGGCGTCGCCATCGACCGCGTCCTCGTCGCCCGGGCAGTGCAGGTACTGGCCCTCGACGCACTTCGGCCCGTCGCAGGCGAGGCAGGCGCACGTGGTCGACGGCGTCATCGCCCTGCACCCCGTGACGCCCGCGCACTCGGCGTCGAAGCGCGAGGCGGCGGGATCGGGCGAGGGCACGCACGGGGCCGTCTCGCCGCCCGGGTCGGGGGCGGCCGGGTCACCGTTGCCGTCGCCGAAGCCCACGTCGATCGTGTTGCCGGGGTCGGCGCCGGGCTGCACGACCGCCCCCCCCGATCCGCCGCAGGCGACGGCGAAGGCCAGGACCAGCGTCGGTGCGGCGAGTGTCGCCGGGACGAGGCGCGCGCGCATGGCTGCCTCCGGGTTGGGCGGGCCTACTCGAACTTGATCGCGTCCACGAGGATGGCCGTGTCGTAGACGCTGTCGCCCTTGTCGGTCGCGAAGAACCGCAAGCGGACCGGCACGTTGCCCGCGAGCCCGGTCTTCGAGATGTCGAAGCTCGCCTTCTGCCAGTCCGTCTTCCACGCGTCGCCCTGGTCGAAGTCGCACTCGGAGGCCGACAGGCCGACGTAGTGCTTGCCGAGCGAGCACCCGAAGCTCGAGCACGCCCCGAAGCAGTCGGACTTGCACAGGTCGTCGACGGCGAGATCGACGATCTTGTACTCCTTGCCGCTCTTCTCGTCGGTGAACGTCGCCTTGAACGTGTCCTGGAACTGCGAGCAGCACCACTCGTTGAACTCCTCGGAGTAGAACTTCCAGAAGAACGAGAACGAGTTGGTGCCCTCGGGGATGCAGAACGTCTGCTCGATCGAGCCGGTCTGGGTCGTGAACCCGAGGCCGGTCGAGATGATCGACATGAACTTGCCGCCCGCGGGACGGGCCGTGCAGAGCTTGGTCACGACGCGGCCGTCGCCCTCGCGCGCCCAGGCGGTCAGGTCGCCCGTCTCCCAGCTCTGGTTCAGGATGCCCGGCTCGGAGATGGTCAGGTGCCGCGCGCCGAAGAACCGGAAGAACGAGCCGGGGTGGTCCGGGTCCTGGGAGCCGATGCCGTAGGCCTCGCCCACGTCCATCTTGTTCTCCATCATGTTCACGATGAACTCGCCGCCGGTCTTGGTGGCGTAGGGGTTCGAGCCGGGGTGGTCCGGGTCCTGGGAGCCGATGCCGTAGGCCTCGCCCACGTCCATCTTGTTCTCCATCATGTTCACGATGAACTCGCCGCCGGTCTTGGTGGCGTAGGGGTTCGAGACGACCCCGGAGTAGCCGGCCACGGTCTTCGCGCCCGCGGCGAAGAACGCCGTCGCGAGCGTCATGTTCCACAGGCTCTTGCACGCGCCGAGGTAGATCAGGCTCTGCGGGTAGCGGTCCTCGATGCCGTGCTTCAGCACGAACGCGGGCGCGACGCCGTAGGTGCGGTCGCCCATGACCACGCGGCCGGACATCAGGTCCACCTGCGTCGCGTCGTGGCACACGCCGAACGCCTGGGACGTCCCGGCCGAGAAGCTCGCGTGCGTGATGATGCACTCGGTCCCCGCGGGGCACTGGGCGCTCGTCTGGCACTCGACGGTCTTCTTGGTCATCGCGGTGCAGTTGACCGGCTCGCCCGTCCACAGGACCTCGTGCGACCCCATGTGCGACCAGCCCATGCGCTGCTTCGCGTCGGTCGACAGCCCCTTGAAGTACGCCTCGCCGTGCGTCGCGACCGCCACGATCCCGTGACGGCTCATCTTGCGGAACTGGGACAGCCCGGCCGCCTGGTTGTTGTACGGGCCCTTGACCGAGAAGAACGCGGGGCACGAGAGCTGCGAGGCCACGCCGCCGATCAGCTGGACCTCGTCGTCGCTGCCGAACTCCGAGATGAAGGGCGACAGGAGCAGCGTGTCCTTCGTCAGGACCGGGATCTTGCCCGCGAGCAGGCCCGACTCGATCGCGCCCGTGCCGCCGCCGTCCGCCGCTTCGCCACCGCCCTCGCCCGCGCCGCCGCGCGTGCCCTCGACGGCCAGGTTCAGCGCGCCGAGCACGCCGTCGTCGAACGCGGCCCAGATGCCGCCGTCCTCGGCGACCTGCGCGACCTCGGTCACGGACGAGTCGGCCTTCAGCGCGTCGATCGCGGCCTGGCGCGCCGCGCCCATCCCGCTCCCGATCGCCCCCTCGTATGCCTGGCGGGCCGCCTTTCT
>VGRB01000334.1 GCA_016875475.1 Deltaproteobacteria bacterium | reverse complement strand
CCCCGCATTCCGCCTGTGGAATCGTGCGCAGGCTGTATGCCAGGATGAGAGCGAGATTGAATGCCACCGGCACGACCAGGACCATGGCCTGTGTGCGGATTCCTGCCCTGGGCTCCGCACGCAGACAGAGCCACGCGAGCCCGGCGGAAAACAGGGGCGTGCATTCGATCAGGTACCGCATGCCGAACGCCGCGGATGCATACCAGTTGTTGTCCCCGCTGAGGGAGCCGATCAGCCACGCCTCCGCCAGGAAGGTCGCCAGGAAGAGGCGCCCCCAGCCTTCGCGGACCGCGGCGGCGAGGAGGCCCGCCGCGCCCACGCCCAGGAGCGGCGCCCAGTAGAACGCCCCGTGCCGGCACGAGAACAGGGCGTCCAGGAAGTGGGGAGAGGTCGGGTCGAGGGGGTTCTGCGTGTCCCGGAGCGCCGCCCCCGTGTCCAGCCCCCCGTAGCTCGCGACCACGTGCCCCACCTGGATCGCCGCCGGGATCGCGAACGCCGCCGCGCCGGCAGCCGCACGGATCGCCGCCCCCTTCAGGCCGACCCGCAGCGCCTCGCGGACCAGCAGCGCGGCGGGGAGGATCCCGAACAGCACGTTCTGGTACCGCAGGATCGCGACGAGGCCGCACAGGCCCGCGAGCGCCGCGAACCGGAGGACCGAGGCCCCATGATCCCACGCTCGCCACCAGATGAGCACCAGCGCCGCCACGAGCCCGAACGACGGGGCGTGCGACATCGCCGGATGGAAGAACGTGTAGAACACGAGCGGCCCCGCGAGCCCGGTCGCGAGCACCGCGAGCATCGCGATCGCGGGCGGTCCCCGCGGAGCCCCGGGGCGGACCGTGACACGCCGACAGGCCGCCACGGCCAGCCAGAAGCCGATCCAGGCCCAGATCAGCGACCCCGTCGCGAAGCCCAGCTCGCAGGCCGCGCCCAGCGTGTCCGCATCGCGGCCGGCCACCGCCGCCAGCAGGTATTCGACCGCCAGCCCCCCCGCATAGAACGGCGCCATCACGGCGCCGACGCCGACCGGCCAGGGCAGCACGACACGGCCGGTCTGCGGCACCTCGCGGGCAAACCGGTCCACCGCCTCGGTCGCGCCCACGTTGAACCGGCCCCGGATCGCAGCGAGGTCCGCGGTCACGTCGAAGTCCAGGTCCAGCACGAGGGAGCGCGCGTAGAGGAAGTACGCCATCCCGTCCTGCTTCAGGAGCGACCGCGTCGGGGACTTCAGGATCGCCGCGGAGAACGTGCCGGCGCCCACGGCCAGCACCGCCGCGAGCGAAAGGACGAGCGCGCGCCGGGACGGCCACGACTCCGGTTCCGGTTGCGCCCGCGACACGTCTCCCTCCGTGACGGAGCCGCGGCGAGGATAGCACGATGCGCGCGGTACCCCGTGCTATCCTCGCCCGGCAGCCGGAGGCCACGGTGAAGCGGCTCCTGGTCATCGACAACGGCATATGGGAGGACATCTACCGGCCGACCGAGCACTGGACCAGCGTCGCGGGGTGCGACCACGAGGCGGTCCGCCCGCCGCTCGGAGGCTTCCCCGACGACGCCGCGATCGGGCGGGCGACCCACGTCGTCGTGACGGGGAGCGAGGCGTCCATCAACGGCGACGACGAGTGGATCCTCCGCGTTTGCGACCTCGTTCGCGACCTCGCCGCGCGGCGCGTCCCGATCCTCGGGAGCTGCTTCGGCCACCAGCTCGTCGTGCGCGCGCTGTCCGGCAAGGAGTTCGTCCGGGCGTCGCCCACGCCCGAGTTCGGCTGGGTCGAGGTCGAGCGCTGCCCGGAAGCGGACGCCGACCCGCTCCTCGCCGCCCTGCCCTCCCCGTTCCACTGCTTCTCAGCCCACTTCGACGAGGTCTCTCCGCTGCCGGACGGATGGATCCGCCTCGCTCGCTCCGGGCGTTGCGAGAACGCCGCGGTCCGCCGGCGCGAGGGCCCCGTATGGGGCGTGCAGCACCACCCCGAGATCGACTTCGAGAACGCGCGCGTGCTGATGGAGGGCGAGATGGCCCGCATGCCGCCGGAGGCATGCGAGCGGATGCTGGCCGCGATGCAGCCCGAGCCCCGCGACTCCGGCGTGCTCGCCGCGCTCGTCGCGGCCTTCCTGCGGACGTGAGCGGCCGGGCGGGGCAGGCCCGAGCCCGGCGGCACTGCCGAGTCACGGTCGGAGTCGCCTCGCGATCCCGGCCGAGACCGCCTCCAGCATCCGCTCCAGGTGGGCAGGGTCCACGACCGGGGCGGCCTCCGCGTAGGTGGCGGCGACCCACGCCCACGTCAGGCGCTCGACCGGCTCCGCGATCGCGGGAAGGCCCGCGGCAACCCGGGCGGCGAACTCGACCTGGGTCTCGGACGGCCGCCGCCGGAACCCCGCACGCGCGAGGGCGCGGAGCATCCGGCGATAGGCGCGGACCGCGGGGTCCGAGCCCCGGGGGTGCGCCCGGCCGCCGCCGCGGCGCCTGCGGCGGAAGGCCCATACCGCCAGCGGGATCCCGAGCAGGACGGCGGCCCCTCCGAGCGCGAACCGCGCCCACGGCACCTGCTTCAGCCGGTTGCGGATCTCGCGGATGTCGTCCCACCCGAAGCCGACCGGGCCGAAGGCGCCGCCGCCGTCGCGCTTCCAGCCGAGGAGCGACGTGACGAACTCGACCTGCTTCTCGAGGTCGTACTCGATGACCCACCGGTACCACGAGAACTTCAGGGAGTCGATCGCGTCGGTCAGCCCCTTCAACCACGAGTCGTTCACGCGCATGTCGAGCGCGAGCGCGGGCGTCGGGTCGAACGTCGCCCAGCCCACCCCGGGGAAGTAGACCTCGACCCAGGAGTGCGCGTCCTGCTTGCGGACGGCGACGTAACGGCCCTCCTGGTTCTCCTCGCCGCCGTAGAAGCCGGTCACGATGCGCGCCGGGATGCCGAGCGCCCGCAGCATCACGACCATGGCGGACGCGAAGTACTCGCAGTGGCCGGCGCGGTCGGTGAGCAGGAAGTGCGCGAGCGGGTCCGTGTCGCCGTGCGACGAATCGAGCGAATACGTGGCGTTGGCGCGCAGCCACGCGTGGATCGCCCACGCCGCGTCGTACGGGGTGTCGGCCTTGCCGGCGACCTGGGAGGCGAGCGCCGGCACCCCCGGATCCATGCCGGCCGGGAGCTGGGTGTAGAGGTCGAACACGTCGCCCGGGTACTTCCGGCCGGCCGCTCGCTGGGCCTCGGCGTTCGCGGTGCGCGGGTCGGAGAAGACGGGGTAGATGATCGACACGGACTCGGGGCCGGTCATCGCGACGTCGCCGGCGCCGTCCGCGTAGAACCGCCAGTGCTCGGGCCGGAGCGCCGCGAGCGTTCCCGACGGCCGCTCGAACGCGACGGGATGAGGGATCCCGAAGAGCACGCGCGGCGTGCCGGACATGGGCTCGAGATAGACCTCCTGCACCTGGACGTCGGGGACCTCCATCCGGCGGACCTGGAAGTCCGCGCGCGCCCTGCCGTCCCCGTCCGTCGGCAGCTCGCGGCGACGCGTCGTGGTCTTGCGCCAGGTGTGGCCGTCGTAGTGATCGAGGCTCTGACCTCGCATCCGGATCGGCGTGGCCGGTCCGCCGAACCGCGCGCGCACGCGCATGACGACCTCGGGGTCCTCGACGATCGTGCCGAACTCGCCCAGCCGGACCTCGTCCGAGAACCCGGACATGGTGATGCCGAGCCGCGTGCGCTGCGCGAAGAACCCGAGCCCGAGTCGCGGGAACGCGAAGAAGAACACGAGCGAGAACAGGAACACGGCGACGGACACGCCGGTCGTCACCCACAGGAACCCGGGCCGGACGAGGTCGCGACGGGCCACGGCGGCGCGGACGCGGTCATCGGCGTCGGCGGGGCGCTGCCTCGCCTCGCGGCGCGTCCCGGCATGCTCCTCGATGCCGCGGCGGACGTGCGTGAGCATCAGCGAGACGGTCAGCAGGACGACGTACGGGAGCATCGCCACGCCGAACGACAGGCCGGGGTTGACGACCGCGCCCGCGACGACGTGAAGGAAGGAGAGGACGTAGGCCTGCATGAAGTCGCCCGCGCGCCGCAGCCCGAGCGAGCGCACCGCGGCCAGGGCCACTGCGTAGGAGATGGCGTAGAAGAGGTAGTTGCCGGTGTCGAGGGCCGCCCATATCGCGAGTACGCCGCCGCCGAGCACGACCACGTTCGTGACGCGGACCACCGCACGGCGCTCGGCGAAGCGCCACGTCCACGGACCGGCAGCGACGGCCGCGGCGGCGCCGGCCATGAGCCCGGGGGGGAACTCGCCCGACATCCACAGGACGACCAGCCCGACGCCGATGGTCAGCGCGGTCGCGAGCCTGTGGAGCCGGTCGAGCGTCATCGCCTGCCCCGAGTCGTCGGTCCGACGAGTCGGGGCCTGCCCCGGTGGCCTTCCGTCGTGACCCTCACGGTCTCACCCACACGACCTCGGCGCCGTCCGGCGCCCCCATGGCGCGCCGCACCTGGTCCTCGACCCCGGGGCCGTTCATCGCAAGGACCGGCACGGACGCGAGGAAGTCCAGCACCCGCTGCGCCTGGGCGGGGCCCGTGCCCGGCGACACGGCGCCGCCCGCGGCCGCGAGCCCGACCTCGTTCCCTGCCCTCAGCCGCCGCACCGCGAGCCCCGCCGCCAGCTCGATGGCGGTCTCGGCGCGCTCCGGGCCGCGCTGCCGGCCGTCGTCCACGTTCAGGACCGCGACCCAGACGCGGCGCAGCCCGGGGTCCTCGAACTCGCGGACGACCGGCGAGACCCGCGCCGCGGAGAGCGTGTGGACCACGTGCCGGGGGTTGTCGCCGTCACGGAAGTCGCGGACGCCGAAGAACTCGATGCCGCGCCCGGGCACCTGCCTGGACGCCTCGTCGCCGGACACGGACGGGTCGCGGTCCCGCGAGCCGGTGTCGCGCGCGCGGGGGTGCACGAGGACGGTCGCGGGCGCCGGCGTCACGAACGACTTCCGGAAGAACGAGAACGGGAAGCCGGTGGACAGGACCATGCCGCGGACCTTGAACTCCCCCCGGCGGGCGAAGGTCAGCACGCACGAAGCCGAGGAGGTCTGCCCGGGGCGGAGGTCCAGGAAGCGGGCCGGCTCCACGCGGCAGGCGGGGTCGTCCACGAACGGCCATGCCTCGATGGAGAACGCCGGGAAGCGACGGCGACGGGACTCGACCGTCAGGACCACGAAGGCGGGCTCGCAGGCCGTGGCCCGCTGCCAGGTGACCGGCCGGCACGCGAGGTGCCGCAGGTTCGCCTCGGAGAGGATCCCGCTGATGACGATCAGCGCCAGCGAGAGACCGAACACGAGGTAGAGGAGGTTGTTCCCGGTGTTGACGGCGGCGAGCCCGAGGCCGATCGAGATGAGAACGACCGCCTTGCCCTCGCGCGTGAACGAGAGCTTGCGCGGGAAGAAGTCCGAGCGCCAGACGAAGTCCCGAAGACGGCCCAACTGTCAGTCCCCCGGGACCGGCGTGCGGCCGAGGATCTCCGTCAGGACGGCCGCGGCCTCCTCGCGCGCCGCCGGTCCGCCGCTGCCGCCGCGCCGCACCAGGACGCGGTGCGCCGCCGCGGGAACGAACACCGCCTTGACGTCGTCCGGGATGCAGAAGGCGCGCCCGCGCAGCGCGGCGTGGGAGCGGGCCGCGGCGACGAGGCTGACCGCGCCGCGAGTGGAGATGCCCGTCTCGAACGCCTCGGTCGAGCGCGTCGCGTGGATCAGCTCCATTGCGTAGTCCATCACAGCGGGGGGGGCCTGGATGGCGTCCACCGCGGCCTGGGCCGCAAGGACCTGCTCCGACGTCGCGACCTGACGCACGACCGCCTCGACCTTGTCGGAGTAGCCGCGCATCTCGACGATGCGGCGCTCGACGTCGCGGCCCGGGTAGCCGATCGTGAGCCGCGCCATGAACCGGTCGAGCTGGGACTCCGGGAGCGCGTAGGTGCCGTGGTGCTCGTGCGGGTTCTGGGTCGCGATCACCAGGAACGGCTGGGGCAGGCGGCGGGTCTCGCGATCGCTCGACACCTGGCCTTCGCTCATGGCCTCGAGGAGCGCGCTCTGGGTGCGCGGGCTGGCGCGGTTGATCTCGTCGGCGAGCACCACGCTGGCGAAGACGGGGCCCTCGTGGAAGTGGAAGCGCTCGGACTGCGCCGACCAGACCGACAGGCCGGTGATATCCGACGGGAGCAGGTCCGCGGTGAACTGGATGCGGCGGAACACCCCCCCGATCGCGCGGGCCAGCGCACGGGCGAGCAGCGTCTTGCCGGCGCCCGGGACGTCCTCCAGGAGCACGTGGGGG
>VGRB01000333.1 GCA_016875475.1 Deltaproteobacteria bacterium | reverse complement strand
GGGGAGCATGGAGGCGCCGGTGGTGCCGACGAAGCTCGCGAGCACGGCCCCCACGCCTAGGATCAGTGCGTTCGTGGCCGTGTGGGCCGGGACGTCGCCGGTCAGCCGGATGCCGCCGCTGATGGTGTAGAGGCTGAAGAGCAGGACGATGAACGGGATGTAGTCCGCGACCACCGCGTGGTGGAGCACCGTCGCGAGCGAGGCGATGCCCGGCTCGGCGTGGAATCCGACGTCGCGGAAGAGGTAGTAGCCGCACACCACCAGCGCCAGGGTTCCCGACACCAGGAGCTTGCTGCGGTTGTGCTCCCACCAGTGCTTGGTGGCGTGGACAAGAGGCAGCACCGCGATCCCGAGGAGGATCGCGGCGAACGGGATCGACCAGAGCGCCAGGGCCGACACGTCCCCGCCGGCGCCGTGCCCGCCGGCCCCGGACGCCTGGGCCGGCGCAGCCCAGAGGAGCGCGACCAGGACTGCCGGCCATCGCATGCGGGCGGCGGGGATCGCCGGCGCCTGATCCTGCATCGCTTCGGGAACGACCCGGCTGGGGTTTGCCGTCATGGCGCGGCGGAATACCAGACCGGCTCGGGCCTGTCAACGCGCAGGGCCGTCCGTTCCGCCGCCTTGGGCGAGGAGCGCCACGCAGGCAGCGGCGTCGCGTGAGGTGCGCGGTCACCCGGCAGGTGAGCGGGCACTGACACGGACACGGGCACGGACACGAAGGACGCAGCGAACAGGTGGCGGATTCCGGCCGTGACGCGGCGCAAGGTTCCGGCCTGTGGGAGTTTTCCGAGCCGCGTGGGCCGGATTGTCGCCTGCGCAGGCCCGAGGTTCACGGATCCTGGTCGTCGGTGGACCAGACGACCCGGCCCGCGGCGCGGATTGCGGGGGCGGCGGTGCGGGCTTCGGCAAGGTCCGCCTGCTCCCGGACGACCCGCTCGTCCCGGGCGATCGCGGCGGCGAGGGCCCTGCGCACGCGGCCCCTCAGCGCGCGGGCGGCGGCCAGCGCGAACACGCAGGCGGAGAACGCCCCGGGCGCGACGGCGAGCAGCGCCCAGGACGCGGCGGAGGCGCCCCACTCCGGGTCGGTCGCGAGGAACCACGCGAACCCGGCCGCGCCGGCCGCGTTCAGTGCGTTCAGGCCGAGCGTGATCGCGGCAACGCGTCCGGAAGAGGCCAGGGTGCGCGCCTCCTCCTCGCGCGCCGCGAGCGTCGGCGGGGGAGCCGGTGGACGTTCGGGCACGAGGGCACCGAAGTCGTACAGCAGGGATCCGTTCCCGGTCACGCGCACGTCGGCCCCGAAGTCCGCGTGGATCCGGGCCGCCTCCGTATCTGCGGCGTCGAGGGGGTCGCCGAACAGGAGCGACCAGTCGGACGCGGCGACCAGCCCGCGGTTGGCGAGGGCGTGGTCGAGGAACGCGCGGTCGCGCGCGCGCCGCGCGAGGGGGCCGGGACCGGCGCCGAAGAGGAACGCCATCAGCCGATCGTGGTATCCGGCCGTCCTCCCCGACGGGGCATCGCGGCGCCGCCGGGAGAGCGCGCCGCGCGCGAGGCCACCGAGGAGGCGCGCGACCTCGCGCATCGGGAGCTGGCCCCGGACTCCCACGCGGTCGAGGAGCGCCCAGAGCACGAGGCCGTAGAACGCGCCGTAGCCCACGAGCATGGCGAGCAGCCAGAACTGGAATGCGCGCACCCCGACCGCGCGCGCGGCGCCGAGCGCGCGCCGGGCGCCCTCTCGCGCCCTGTCCCGGGCGTCGAGCCGGTCGTGGACGCGCGGCCCGAAGACATAGAGGATGTCGCCCTGGTCCGTGACCCGGAGGACGCACGCGGTCCTGCGCACGACGGACCGGAGGGCGGGCGCCAGCTCGTGGCGGGTGAGGCCGGTGGCGCCGAGCAGGCGCGCCTCGGTGACCGTGCCGCCCGCGTCGGCGACCGCGCGCAGGATGGCGGCTTCGCGGGCGTCCATGCGTCACCGGCCCGGGGCGGGGAGCTGCTCCTCGGAGACCATGACCCAGCGACCGCCGATCTCCTGCCAGACCTCGCGGATCCGGATGGTGCGGACGGTGATGGAGTTCTCCTTGCGGGTGTCCGCCGCGACGATCACCGCGATCTTCCCCGTCGCCGGGTCCTCGACCATCGAGACCACGTTGAAGTCCTCGGGGCGATAGAGCGTCCGGCTCGGGTCGTGCAGGGCGGAGAAGGTCTCGAGCGCCGCGCCGCCCACCATCGTGAGCGCCTGCTCGTAGTCCCCCGCGACCAGGTGGTGGTGGAACCGCGACAGCGACTCCAGGAGGCGATCCTGTTTCGTCTGCGGGCCGGCGCAGCCGGCGGAAACGCACAGCGCCATCGCCAGCGCCGCGAGCGCCGCGGGGGCCGCGAGGGCCGCCAGCGCCGCGGGGGCTGCGAGGGCCGCGGGCCCGCGTCGTGTTGCGGCGGCCGCGGAATCAGCGGGCGCGTTGGCGGCAGGGGCAGGGTTCATCGGCGGACCTCCGCGCGAGCCGACGCGAGTGTAGCACGGCGGTGCGAGGCAGCGGACGCGCCCCGGACCGCGGACCGCCCGGGCTTTGCCTGCCCCGGGAGCTTCTGCTACCCTACCGCCCATGGTTGCCGGTTCCACGCAGCCGATGCGGTCGGTTTCCCCTACCGTCGAGGTCCTCGCCGCGATCCTCCAGGAGGTCCCGGGTGTCGAGGAGGATATCCGCGCCAGGCGCGAGATGGTGCTGGCTGCGGCCGCGTCGTTCGAGCCGAGCCGGAACCCGGTGTCGGCCGCGGTCGGGAGCTGCGTCGCGGCGCTGAGGGCGCGCTCCGCCGAGATGCGCCGGGCCGCGCCGGCCGCCCACCCGACCGAGCCGCGGCCGGAACTGGCGTTCCACGAGCGCGCGACCATGGCGGTCCCGCCGCCGTCCGAGACCGCGAAGCCCAAGGACTCGGCGCCGGTCCACTGGGGCGTGGCCGAGGGGCTCCTGTACGAGGACGTGCTGAACCTGTTCGCGCTCGGCGACCAGGCGGGCGCGATGACGTCGCTCGAGCGCCTGATCATGCTCTGCCCGCACGCCGAGGAGCTTGCGACGTTCCTGGAGAAGAACGGCGAGCTGCTGCGGAAGCTCTACGAGGAGCACCTGGGCACGCTCGACCGCGTCCCCGTGCCGATCCGCGACGCGCGGCCGGTCAAGATCCCGACCCCCTTCGCCCCGATCGTGCTCGACGTGCTGAAGCTCGCCGACGGCCACCGGCCGCTGCGCGACATCCTGAAGCGCTCGAAGCTCGGGGACGTCCAGACCCTGGCCTCGGTCGCCCACCTCGCCCGGTCCGGCTTCCTCGAACTGGCGTAGCCCCCCGCGCGCCCGATCCCATCCGGTCCCGAGCATTCCGCGCTGAGGCGCGGCCCGCTCGGCAGGCGGTCCCGACCGAACGACACCCGTCGAGATGCGTACCCCACGCCCCGGACCCCGGCAGGCCCCGGGGGCATCGATCGGAGGGGGGCGCGGCTCGCCCCCCTGCCCGCCGCCCCGCCATGCGGGGCGCGGGCCACCCCCCTTGCGCGGCCGCCTTGCGGCCGCCGAGCGCGCCGCGCCTTGGCGCGGCGCGCTCTCCGCGCTGTCGCCCGGCCCGCTCGGCAGGCGGTCCCGACCGAACGACACCCGTCGAGATGCGTACCCCACGCCCCGGACCCCGGCAGGCGCCCGGGGCATCGATCGGAGGGGGGCGCGGCTCGCCCCCCTGCCCGCCGCCCCGCGTTGCGGGGCGCGGGCCACCCCCCTTGCGCGGCCGCCTTGCGGCCGCCGAGCGCACCGCGCCTCGGCGCGGCGCGCTCTCCGCGCTGTCGCCCGGCCCGCTCGGCAGGCGGTCCCGACCGAACGACACCAGTCGAGACGCGTACCCCACGCCCCGGACCCCGCCAGGCCCCGGGGGCATCGATCGGAGGGGGGCGCGGCTCGCCCCCCTGCCCGCCGCCCCGCCATGCGGGGCGCGGGCCACCCCCCTTGCGCGGCCGCCTTGCGGCCGCCGAGCGCACCGCGCTGAGGCGCGGCGCGCTCTCCGCGCTGTCGCCCGGCCCGCTCGGCAGGCGGTCCCGACCGAACGACACCAGTCGAGACGCGTACCCTACGCCCCGGACCCCTGCAGGCCCCGGGGGCATCGATCGGAGGGGGGCGCGGCTCGCCCCCCTGCCCGCCGCCCCGCCATGCGGGGCGCGGGCCACCCCCCTTGCGCGGCCGCCTTGCGGCCGCCGAGCGCGCCGCGCTGAGGCGCGGCGCGCTCGTCCCGGGCGGCCCGCGGCGGAGTTCACGCCGCGGACCGAGGGCGCGAGGGTGCTGCCTAGCGGTACGCCCCCGCCAACCCCCTGAACTGGTACGTCCCGCACTGGATCAGCAGGAAGACCATCCGATAGACGATCGCCTGCCACTCCTGGGTCTGGGGGACGGTGCGGAGGAGGTGCGTGACGGACGGGTGCTGGTCGATGAGGTTGACGACTCGAAGCTCCTTCGGGACGAGCATCAGGTCGGACACCGGGACCTTCGCCGCCTCGACGAGGACCAGGCGCCGGGTGAGGTAGTCCGACAGCCACGCGCGGCACAGGTCCGGCGGATAGAGGGTCCGGACCGCCTCGGCGAGCGTCGAGATCGCGTCGAGGTCGCTGGAGACGCAGCCCCTGGGCGGCGACGCGCCCTCGAAGAACCCGTACCAGCCGCCGTCCCACTGGAACAGATCGAGGAAGCGGCGCCGGAACTGCTCCTGGAGCAGGTCGGCCAGCTCGTGCGGCTTCAGGACCCCCTTTGCCAGCAGCGAGTCGCCGATCCGCTTCGCCTGGGAGTCGTCGGGGGACGCGAGCGCCGAAGCGAGCTGGTCCTCGGACACGAGGCCCTTGCGTCGCAGGAACTCGCCGATCAGCTCGTCGCGCAGGTTCGACCGGATGAAGCGCACGCGGCCGTCGCGGAAGTAGACCTGCTTGTGGCGCGACCCCTGCCGGAACTGGAGCAGCCCGGTCAGCCGCTTCTCGCGGGTGACGTCGCACACGACGCGAATCAGCAGCCTGCGCTCGACCGCGCCCTCGAACAGGACGGACCGGCGTGCGTCCTCGGCCCGGGTCTCCGAGATCTCGGCCCGGATCGCCGCGACCTCGCCCACGCGGATCCATTCGCCGCCGTTCATCGAGCACATCTCGTCTTCCGAGATGGCGCGGCTCTTCACGAGGCTCAGGAAGTTCGCGAACGAGACCGGGCCGAACACCTTCCCGGTGGCGTCGCGGATCGCGAAGGACGACTCCATCGGCGAGATGCGCGTGGCCCGCGTGGTGCCCTGCGGGGGCTCAGCCGACTCGTCAAGCGGGATGGACTCGTCGGTGGGCGGCGCGGGCGCGGCCTGCCGCCGGGGTGTCGGAGCCGGGGGCCGGCCGTCGGCGGGCGCGGGGGGCGTCTGATCGGCCGGCGGCGGCGTGGACTCGGAGGGATCGGGGGCCTTCGGGGTCGGCGTCTGGCCGGTGCGCGGCGGCGCCGGGAGCGCGGTCGCAGGGGAGCCTCCGAGGCTCCGGCCGACCTCCGTGACCTCCTCGATCTCGAGCGGCAGGATCTCCTGCTCCGCCTCCTCGGCGAACAGGTCGTGCATCAGGCCGGCGACATGTTCCGGGCCGACACGACGGTTGCGCTGGAACAGGCAGTCCTGGATCGCGTTCAGCAGCTCGGTCGCGTTCCGGAAGCGCTTGTCGGGCACCCGCGCGAGGGCCTTGCGGAGGATCTCGGCGACCGGCGCCGCGATCTCCGGGTGGCGCGCCAGGCGCTTCTCCACGTCCGCGTCGCGAACGTTGATCAGCGTCTGCAGGTCCGTGCGGCCCATGAACAACCGCTTGAGGGTCAGGGACTCGAACAGGATGATCCCGAGCGCGAAGAGGTCGGACCTGTGATCGACCTCCCCGCCCTTGACCTGCTCCGGCGCCATGTACCCGAGCTTGCCCTTCAGCCCGCCGCTCGCCTCGCGCGTGGAGTTCGCCGCCTTGGCGACGCCGAAGTCCGTGACCTTCACCTCGCCGTCGAACGAGATCAGGATGTTGCTCGGGGACACGTCGCGGTGGATGATCCGCAGCGGGTTCCCGTGGTTGTCCCGCGCGTTGTACGCGTACCAGAGCGCCTTGCAGACCTCGCCGGTGACGTAGAGCGCGAGGTCGTCCGGGATGGTCCGCCCGAGCTTGTTGGCGCGCGCCATCACCCGCTGGAGGTCGCGGCCGTGCACGTGTTCCATTGCCAGGTAGTACTGGCCATCGACCTGGTCGAACTCGTAGATCGAGACGATGTTCGCGTGCTGGAGCGGGGAGGTGATACGCGCCTCGTCCGTTTT
>VGRB01000332.1 GCA_016875475.1 Deltaproteobacteria bacterium | reverse complement strand
GGGCGGTCGGCGCCGAGGTCCTGGCCCGACAGCGCGGTCAGCGCGCCGCGGGCGATCCGCGCGGTCGCGGAGTCGCCCAGGCCCTCGAGCAGGAACGGCACGGCGTACGAGGCGTCGAAGCCGGTGCCGAGCTGGAGCATGGCGGCCTGCCGCACCTCGGGAGAGGCGTCGCGGATCGCCCGCTCGAGGACGTCGCGCGTGCGGCCGTGGCCGGTCTGCTTCATGAGGCCGACGACCGCGCTCGTGGCGGACGCGCGGGTGACCTCGTCCGGCCAGATGCCCATGGTCTCGTAGCTCGTGACGACCTTGTCCAGCAGGTCGGCGCGCGGTCCCTGGCCCGGGGCGTGCGTGGCGAGCCGGGCGGCGTCCGCGAACAGCACGGGCTCGCGCAGCGACCCGAGCGCCGCGGACCGCGCCTCCTCCAGGTCGCGCTGCGCGAGTTGCCGCAAGGCCTCGATGCGCTGCGCCGCGGGGAGGGTCCGGTCCCGGAGGGCGCCGTAGATCTCGGTCTGGGAGAGCAGGGCAGGGCGGGCCGCCGTCGCGGCGGTGCCGGGCGTCCCCCCGGCCGCGGCCGAGGGGGGCTCGATGGCCGTGCCCTTGCCCGCGAGCCGCGCCGCGAAGGAGCCGCGCGGGCCGTCGCCGCCGCCGTCCTCTCCGCCGGCGGGCCGGGGCGGAGGCGCCATAGGGACCGCGGCCCCCGCGCCCCAGCCGGCGGTCCGGACGTTCCGGGTACCCAGGAGGAACCCGACCACGAGGGCCAGGCCGACCACGAGGACGGACAGCACGATCACGAGGAATCGCAAGGCCAATCCCCTGATGGGGCCAGGACGCTAGCTTAGCGGTTCCAGGCGGTGCGGGGCAAGCCTGAGCGATCCGCGCCTCAGCGCGGATCGCTCCCCGAATGCTCAAGCCTGCGTGGCGTCGCCCGAGGGAGGCCGGGCCGCGCCGGCAGCCGCGGGGACGGCGGCCCTGCCGGTGACCGGCGCCTGCGCGACGAGCAGGCGGAGGGGCCGCCGTCCCCTTCGGGGTGAAGGGCTGTCGCCGCACGACGATCGGCGGAAGTGCGGGGGCTGGGGACGGAGCGGACGGGCTACGGCGCCTGCGCGACGAGCAGGCGGAGGGACCGCCGTCCCCTTCGGGGCGAAGGGCCGTCGGCGCACGACGATCGGCGGAAGTGCGGGGGCTGGGGACGGAGCGGACGGGCTACGGCACCTGCGCGACGAGCAGGCGGAGGGGCCGCCGTCCCCTTCGGGGCGAAGGGCCGTCGGCGCACGACGATCGGCGGAAGTGCGGGGGCTGGGGACGGAGCCGACGGGTTACCGGGTTACGGCACCTGCGCGACGGAGGCGCCGCAGCAGCGGGCCCAGCGCAGGTCGTTCTTGTCCGCGAGGCCCTCGAAGTCGTCGCGGTTCGTGCAGTCGCTCACGAACATGACCTGGTTGTCGTTGGTACGGTTGCCCACGTGCCAGCCGTCACCCGCGTACATGCACACGCTCGCGTCGCTGCCCTTGGCCATCGCGTACAGCTCGCCGTAGGTGCAGATGTGGCCGCCCATGCCCGCGCACTCGGCCTCGACGTCCTGGAAGTTGCCGAAGAACTCGTGCGACTGGCAGATCATGTTGCAGCCCCGGCCGCTCGCCGGGCAGACCGACGCGAACGCCGCGCCGAAGCCCTTCGGGCAGCCACGGCCCTCGACCTTCCTCGCCAGCGCGTCCTGGCGCTGCTTCAGCTCGCGCACGCCCTGGAGGAGGACCATCGGGATCTTGTGGTACATGACCGACTTGTACTGGGTCGTCTGGAGGGTCTCGACCAGCTCGGGAATGACCTTCTCGACGTCCTGCGCGATGAGGCCGAAGACCTCGCGGTCCTCCTCGCCGGGCGAGTACAGCTCGGTGCGCCAGCGGTGGTACACGGGCTGGAGCCGCGCGATCCTGTCGAGCATCGGCTCGAACGCCCGGACGTCCTTCTTCAGGCGGGCGTCGGACCAGCAGCCGCCGGCGATCTGGGAACCGTTGCGGTCGCGCACGCACCCGGTGTGGCCATAAACGTCGCTGCCGACCTGGATGTCGCCGTTCACGCGGAACTGGGCGTAGCGCGGCTCGTGGGTGCCGCCCGGCGTGCCCCGCCACTCGAACCGGCCGAACCAGCCGTCGCCGTAGGCGGAGGTTCCGGAGAAGGTCATCGTGTTGTTCGAGTAGAGGCCGTTGTGCCGCAGGTAGACGCGGCTGCCGCCGCCGAACGTCGAGTAGATCATGCCGGTCGCCCGGAGGCCGCCCTGGACCTCGAGCTTTTCGGCCGCGGTCGTGCCGTTGCCGATGACGATGCCGGCCGCGGAGCCGTCGCCGTTGTAGCCCGAGCCGCCGGTCTCGAAGTACTGCATGTCGGAGGTCGGGCACGCGGTCGTGGTCCCGCTCCAGCGCATGCCGCGGTTGTCCACGCCGCCGGAGAGCACCGAGCTGGCCGGCCACGCGGTCTTGCAGTCGCCTGCGATGCAGACCGTGCTCGCCCGCATGGTGCCGTTCACGTTCAGGTAGTCCCACACGTCCACGCGGCGGCCGGAGCCGCCGGTCGGGAACGACGAACCCGCGCGGCCGAGGATCATCAGGGTGCCGAAGTTCGACGCGTTCTCGATCGCCGCGTACCCGGCCGTGTTGCCGATCCCGGTGTGGTTGTGGGCGGTGTCGGTGAAGTAGATGTCCGAGTTCGTCAGGTACGTCTGGCCCGCGCCGAGCGTGCCGTTGACGTGGAGCTTGTAGCCCGGCCCCGTGGTCCCGATGCCGACCGTGCCGGAATTGGTCAGCGTCATCAGGGTGGTGCCGTTGTGGTTCCGGATGCCCGCGTGCGGGTTCGAGTCGTTCGACGAGTACCCGATGTCCAGGAACGTCGCGTTCTGGCCGGAGGTCCCGATGGACCAGGACTTGAAGTTCGTGCTGCCGCCTGCGTCGTACGCGGACAGCCGGACCGTGGGGCCGTGGTTCCCGTTCGCCACGCGGCTGCCGAGCACGAGCTGCGGGTAGTTGCCGGTCGCCGCGATGCTCGGCCGGTCGTTGCCGTCCTGGTTGATGAGCGACGTGTGGTCCGCGTTCCCGCGCACGTGCAGCCTGCCCTGGGGGGTCGTGAGGCCGCCGCCGAGGCCGACGTTGCCGTTCGAGCCCAGGTACATCGCGAGGTTGCCGTTCACGGACGGGAAGTCCGCCGTCTGGTTCGTGTAGAACGCCATCGCGCCGCCGGCGGCGGTGCGGCCGGCGAGGATGTAGTTCGTGCCGTTGTTTCCGAGCTGCAGGCCGTACCACCGGAAGGTGCCCCTGTACGTCTCGTTGCTCGTGTAGCGGGCGATGATGTCGTTGCCGCCCTCGACGCCGAACGAGCCGTTCACGAAGAACTTGTAGGGCACGCTCGTGGTCCCGTACGCGGCCGCGCCGGCGCCGTTGTCGTAGAAGCCGGAGTTCCCCAGGCTCATCGCGCCCGTGAACCGCGGCATGTACCCGGTCGTGCCGGAGCCGGTGATCGCGGAGGTCGCGACCTTGTTGTCCACGTAGCCGACCGAGGCGAACTCGGACCACCCGGACGCGGCGTTGTTGTTCGTCTTGCGCCAGAACAGGCGCTGGTCGAAGAAGCTGCCCGCGATCTGCATCGAGTAGTTGTTGCCCGTGTTGCTGTGGCGCGTGTCGATCAGGTGCCACCAGTCGTTCGCCGCCGCGGTCGGCCAGTTCTCGCCCGCCGTGGCGGTCGACGTCTCGTAGAAGCCCGACCGGCCGCCCTGGGCGCCCGCGTTGTCCCTCGTCTGGGTACGCGTGTTCCCGTTGCCGTACAGCAGGTCGCCGGTCAGCAGGACGTTGCCGGCCACGTGCAGCTTCTCGGACGGGGAGATCCCGACACCGAGGTTCCCGTTGTTCAGCATCGTCAGCCACTCGCCCGCGGCGTTCCGGCGGACGCGCCACGAGTCGCCGACCGCGCCCATGTCCCAGGATGACGACGCGGCCCCGTCGCTCGCCATCCGGACGAACGCGCCGCCGTTCCCGCTCTGGTAGGGGATGTGCGGGGTCGTGTTCAGCATCAGGTGGCCGTGTTCGTCCGTGATGGACATGTGGCTGGCGCCGCCCCACGCGGTCGTGTTGCCGAGGCGGACGCTGTCGCCCGAGCCGTCCTGCACCTGGAGCCGCGCCGCCGGGGAGGCGCTGCCGATCCCGAGGCGGCCCGAGGTGTCCAGCACCATCTGGTCGTTGTTGTTCATCCGGAAGTTCATGTTCCCGCCGCTCGGCCGGTTGATGAACAGGGTGGTCGTGTCGGCCAGGAAGTTGTAGTTGCTGCACCCGCTGAAGCCCTGGCCGCCGAGGCTGATGCCGGTGAAGTTCCCGCCGCACCCGGAGCCGGCGCCGATCAGCGCGTAGCCGGAGCCGTCGCCCACCACCTTCAACTGCCCGTTGACGCCGAGCTTGACGCCCGGGTCGCCCGAGTAGCCGACGCCCACGTTCGTGCCGTTGGCCCAGATGTTCGACTGCGTGATGGTCTTGGTGCCGTTCCACTGGGTCAGGTAGTTCGCATTGCCCGACCCGGTGATGTCCGCGGCCGGCCACGCCGACTTGCAGTCGCTCCCGATGCAGACCTGCGTGCCCTTGACCGCGCCGTTGACGTCGAGGGCCTGCGTCGGCGCCGTGGTCCCGATGCCGACCCGGCCGCCGTCCGTCACGACCAACGTGTTCGAGACGTTGAAGTCCATGTCGGCGACCGCGTACTCGATCCCGGTGTAGCCCGCCGGGACCCCGCCCGCAGTCCAGTCCACCGGGGTCCAGCCGCCGTCCCAGTCGTTGTCCGACATGATGTAGCGGACCGAGTTGCCGGACACGTTCTCGACATAGACCTCGAGGTAGACCACGCCGTACGTGGTCGTGTTGCGCACGAGGCGGAGCTTCTGGAACACGTTCGTCGCGTGCCGGGCGTTCGACAGCACGTTCACGTTGAGCTGGATCGGGTCGTTTCCGGTCGCGAACACCGCCGACGCGTAGAAATAGACCGACTGGTGGCGGCTCGACGTGAAGTCCATCAGGTTGAAGAAGCCGGACGCCCGGTCGCCGCTCGTCTGCGCGATCCGGTACCAGCCCGCCGCGCCGATCGTGGCGTCGTTCCCGACCTTGACCGCCTTGTTGTACGGGCCGATGAAGCGGCCCTGGGCCCGGACGTCGCCGTTGACGTCGAGGTTGTACGCGGGCGAGCCGGTGTTGACCCCGACGTACCCGTTGTTGGTGCCGGACCCGAGCACGCGCAGGCGCTCGGCGCCCGCGGTGCCGATCACGAGGTCCGAAGCGCCGTACTGCATGACCCCGCCGGCCGAAGTGCTGCGATAGACGTCCGTGTACTTCGCCGCGTCCGAGGTCTTCAGCCGCAGGTCAGCGCTCCCGTCCGACTGCGTCACGACCAGCTCCTGGGCCGTGTCCGCGCCGCCGACCGCGAGCTTGCCCGGGAACGTGTAGTTGCCGCCGCCCGTGCCGGAGCCGAACGACCCCGCGGACACGCGGTCCGCCGGGATCGTGCCGGTGTAGTTGCCGGACAGGGTGGCCGCGCTGACCGTGCCGCTCGCCGTGATGTTCGTGGCGGTCATGTTGCCGGAGAAGCGCGAGGTGCCGTTGACGTCGAGGTCGTACGCAGGGGCCGAGGTCTTGACGCCGAGGGCCCCGGCCACGTAGGTCGGGACCGAGCCGCCGGTCGTCGTGCCGCCGATGTCGATCCGGGTGCGGCCCACGATCAGCTTGGTCCCGGACTCGGCCGTGGTCGAGCGGTACGACCAGATCGCCGTGTCCGCGCCGGTGCCGGCCGCGAGACCCTGGTCCTGGCCGAGGCTCACGATCGGGACCTCGCCGGCGCCGGTCATGGTCTGCGCGCCGATCAGGGTCGGGTCCGTGGCGGCCGGGGAGGCGGCCGTCTTGTACAGGCGGTCGGAAAACGCGGACGCGCCGACGACCTGCAGCGCGTAGCCCGGGGCCGCAGTCCCGATGCCCACGTTGCCGCCGGACTCGGTGATGGTCGAGTCGCCGAGCGTGGACGCCGTGACGAACTTCGCGACACGGTTCACCGTGCCGTTGCCGGCACTCGGCCACGCGTTCCGACAGTCCGCGCCGATGCAGAACTCGTTCGCCTTGACGCGGCCGTTGACGTCGAGCTTCTCGCTCGGGCTCGCCGTGCCGATGCCGACCGATCCGCCCACGTACATGTTGCCGTTCGACTGGTCGAAGATGTGCTTGACGTAGCTCGTCCGTGACGCGCCCGCCCGGTTCGGGACGGTGCGGGACTTCAGCGAGTTGGTCGCGTCGCCGCCCGCGATCTGGAACTGGTTCGGGGAGTTCTCGTGGTAGAGGTTCCACTTTT
>VGRB01000331.1 GCA_016875475.1 Deltaproteobacteria bacterium | reverse complement strand
CATCCCGGAGTACCCCTCGGACGAGGGGGCCGCCTGGGACGGCCTCCCGGACGACGCGGACGACCCGGACGGCGCGAAGGACCCGGGCCGCAAGGACACTGCCGGGGACGGCGGCAGGGACGCGCCGAAGGACGGGGCGTCGGACACGAGGGAGACGGCGCTCCCCTTCGACCCCGGCCTGCCGTCCGAGTACGAGGAGGGGTGCACGCCCGACTGCTGGGGCCGCGTGTGCGGGCCCGACGATTGCGGGGGCACCTGCGGAACGTGCCCCGAGGGCACGGCGTGCGGCGCGGGGGGGATCAGACCCAGGCCCCCCTGGGGGGCGGCTGCGGCGAGTCCGAGACGTGCCAGGACCGGGTGCCGGACCCGTTCGCGCCGGGCAGCTTCCACCACAACCCGTGGTGGCCGGACTGCCTGGCCGACCAGTGCCTGGAGGGGCCGTGCGTCGGTGGCGCGTGCTCGCGCAAGTGCACGATCCACAAGGACGACATGGACAACGCTACCGGCGCGCCCGGCCCGGACGGCATCGAGGATCCGGACACCCCTGCGAGCGACTGCGCGGACGCGATCCCCGACGTGTTCCCCGGTGGGTTCTCGTGCGTGCGGGTCATCCCGGTCGATCTGGGCGACGCGGCGTTCTGCCTGCCGAGGTCGTCGTACCTGGACTGCGAGGGGCCGTCCGGCTGCCCGCCGGGCGAGTCGTGCGGGTACGTCCCGGTGCTCGGCGACCTGACGAGGCCGCGCTGCGTGGCCTCGCCCGCGGGGTCCGGGGGCCTCGCCGCGCCGTGCGGATGGGACCCGATCGCGGGCGGGACGCGGCGGTGCGCGAGCTGGGCGTGCAGCCAGGTGGAGGGCTGCTCGGCCGCGTGCGCCGCGGACGCCGACTGCCTGACCGCGGCCGCGGACTGCGTCGACGGCCGGTGCGCCGCGGGCGGGCGCGCGTGCGGGGCGGACGAGGACTGCTCGGCCTGGACCTGCGCCGATGCCCTGCTGATCGAGGACATGGAGGACGCGTTCCGGGCGTGCGCGCCGCGGACCTGCTCGTCCGACGCCGACTGCGCCGACCCGGCGTTCTACTGCCGCTGGCGCGCGAAGATGGGGGGCTTCGGGGCGTACGAGCCGGCGGGGCTGTGCGCGCCCAGGACGCCCGGCGGCGAGCCTCTCGGCGCGACCTGCGACGACACGCCGGGCGACGGCGTGCCCGACACGGTCTGCGAGAACCGGGCGTACTGCCTCGACAAGCGGTGCTCCGCGGCGTGCGCGAGCGACGCGGACTGCGGCGGCGAGGGGTCCGGTATGCGGTGCGGGATGCGCGAGGTCCCGATCGACGCCGAGATGGACGGTTCGGCGGACGCGGTGCGCGAGGTCGCGCTCTGCCTGTGGATGGGCGGCCCCGGGACCGTTTGCGCCTCGCGGACCGGCTGCGCGGGCGGGCTCGCGTGCACGCCGTGGGTGCCGGCCGGCGCCGCTGCCGGCGAGGCCCCTTTGCTCGCGTGCATGGCGCCGCCGCAAGGGTCCGCGGGGATCGGCACGCCGTGCGGCGAGGCGGCGTGGGGCCAGGGGTGCGACGCGCGCGCCTGCATCGGCGAGCGGCCCGAGGACGGCCTCCCGGGCTGGTGCTCGGCCCCGTGCGGCGGGGCGTCCGACTGCCCGGGCCCAGGCTCGATCGGGCCGGACCTAGTGAAGTGGATCTGCGACGCGGTGCGGTTCTCCGGGGCCGGCACGGACGACCGGCTCGACGACCGCTGGACGTCGTGGTGCGTGCCGGTCCACGCGGACAGCTCGCTTTCGGACTGCGCCGCGACCGTGGCGTGCGCGGATGCGGCCGAGTTCTGCCGGCTCTCGATCGCGTTCGACGGGGGCGTGCCCGCGGGGTCGTACGCGTGCGTCCGGCCCGACGGCGGCCTCCCGGTCGGGGCGGCCTGCGACCCGGACGGCGACGGGACCGATTGCGCGACCGGGTCATGCATGCGGACGATGGTGCCGGGCCTCGGTTTCTGCACGCGGCCGTGCCTCGCGGACCCGGACTGCGCCCTCGTGACGGGCGGCGCATCGACCTGCATCGAGCGCCACGGCCCGGGGGGGTTCGGGGTCCGCGAGTGCGGGATCGCGGGCGAGTGCGTGACCTGCCGGGACGGGCTCGACTGCGGTGCGGGACAGGCGTGCGCGGACGTGTCCGGGATCATGGGCATCGAGGACTGGCGCTGCGTGACCGCGTGCGAGGGCGACCAGGAGTGCACCGCGCCGGGCGCGTTCTGCGTCGAGCCGATGGGGGTCGCGGGCGGGCCGGCGGACGTGCCGGTCAAGGTCTGCCTCCCGGCGCCGTGCGCGCCCGCGTTCTGACGAAGATCTCGTCCGACGGAGGTCTCGGGGCTCATGCGTGCGGTCGTGCAGCGGGTGCGTCGCGCCCGGGTCGTGATCGACGGGGCCGAGACGGCCTCCATGGGGCGGGGCCTGTTCGTGCTGGTCGGCCTGAAGGCCGGAGACACGGTCGAGGACCTCGACTGGATCGCGGGCAAGGCGTCGCGCCTGCGGGTCTTCGAGGACCGGGCGGGGAAGATGAACCTCGGCGCCGCGGAGGTCGGTGGCGGCCTCGCCGTGGTCAGCGAGTTCACCCTGTACGGCGACGCGAGCCGCGGGAACCGCCCGTCGTACTCGGACGCGATGCCGGTCGAGGAGGCCCGCGCCTTCTGGCCGCGCGTCGAGGCCCGCTTCGCCGCGACCGGGCTGCCGTGCGTGTTCGGCCGCTTCCAGGCCATGATGGACTGCGAGATCGTGAACGACGGCCCCGTGACCCTGATCCTGGACAGCGCGGATCGCTTGTAGATCCCACGATTCGAGCATTCCGCGCTGTCGCCCGGCCCGCGCGGCCGGCGGTCCCGAACGACACCCGTCGAGATGCGTACCCCACGCCACGGACCCAGCCAGGCCCAAGGGGCATCGATCGGAGGGGGGCGCGGCTCGCCCCCCTGCCCGCCGCCCCGCGTTGCGGGGCGCGGGCCACCCCCCTTGCGCGGCCGCCTTGCGGCCGCCGAGCGCTCCGCGCTGTAACGCGGCGCGCTCGCCCGCGCTGTCGCCCGGCCCGCGCGGCCGGCGGTCCCGAACGACACCCGTCGAGATACGTACCCCACGCCACGGACCCAGCCAGGCCCAAGGGGCATCGATCGGAGGGGGGCGCGCTCGCCCGCGCTGTCGCCCGGCCCGCGCGGCCGGCGGTCCCGAACGACACCCGTCGAGATGCGTACCCCACGCCACGGACCCAGCCAGGCCCAAGGGGCATCGATCGGAGGGGGGCGCGGCTCGCCCCCCTGCCCGCCGCCCCGCGTTGCGGGGCGCGGGCCACCCCCCTTGCGCGGCCGCCTTGCGGCCGCCGAGCGCTCCGCGCCTCGGCGCGGATCGCTCGATTCAAACGATCGATTGACACCCCCTCCGGCCGCTCCTACACTCCACCTGGTGTCCCGGAGGTCAGCCGATGCGTCGGACCCTGTCCCTGGTCATCCCGATGATCGCGCTCGCGGCGCCCGCCGGCGCGCGCGACGTGAAGCTGGAGGACGCGGTCCAGGCCGCGATCGAGCACTCGCCCGACCTGAGGATGGGCGCGGCGGACCGGGAGAAGGCGCGCGCCGAGAAGATGTCCGCGCTCGGCGCGATGGGCCCGCGCCTGTCGACCGACGGCGGGTTCCAGTACTGGGATCAGGCGACCTCGGTGCAGTTTCTCGACGCCTCGACGCTCCCGAGCGAGGCCGAGCTGAAGCAGACGCTCTCGACCCTGCCGCAGCCGATGCAGGACATCTTCCTCCCGCTCGTCGAGAACATGCGGAACCCGCTGCGGGTCCAGGACCGGCTGACGTGGTCCGTGAACCTCCAGGTGGCCCAGCCGCTGACGCCGCTGTATTCGCTGTACGGCCTGTGGAAAGCGAACCGCGCGGCGGAGCAGGCCGCGGCGGCCATGCAGGACGGGACGCGCGAGACCGTGCGCTACCGGACGAGCGAGGCGTTCTTCCGCATCCTGTCGGCCCAGCGGATGACCGAGGTCGCGCGGACCGCGGTCGCGCAGGTCGAGGCGCACCTGAAGACCGCGCGGGCGTTCCTGGACGCGGGCGTGGTCGGCAGGGACGACGTGCTCCGGGCCGAGGCCGCGCTGGAGCGGGCGAGGGACGGGCAGAACCAGGGCGAGGCGGGCGTGATGCTGGCGCGCGCGGCCCTGAACGTGCAGATGGGCCTGCCCCCGATGGAGCCGACGCAGCCGGTCGGGGACTACACGAGCGACCCGCCGGACCCCGGGCTGACCCTCGAGCAGTGCGTGGAGAAGGCGATCCGGAACCGGGCCGAGGTGCGCGCGACCTCGAAGCGGGCCGAGATGGCCTCGGCGGGGAAGCACGCGGCCATCGGCACGATGCTCCCGACGCTCGCGGCCGTGTTCCGCTACAGCCACCTCGAGGGCAGCAAGTTCCAGCGCGAGGACTCGTGGTTCGTCGGCGGCACGTTCACATGGACGTTCTGGGAGTGGGGCGCGAACTGGTACAAGGTCAGATCCGCGGGCGCGGACGTGTCCAAGGCGCAGGACGGGCTGCGGCTGGCCCACGACGGCGTGGTGCTCGACGTGACGAAGTCGTGGCTCGACGTGCGGACCGCGCGATCGTCCATCCAGGCCGCCGCCAAGGCGATCGTCGCGTCCGAGGAGGCGCTGCGGGTCGTGACCAGGAAGTACGAGGCGTCCACGGCCACGTCGGTCGAGGTCCTCGACGCCCAGAGCGCGCTGACCCAGGCCAAGGCCGCCCACGAGGTGGCCGTGTTCAACTACTGGATCGCGCGGGCGAATCTGCGGCGCGCGGTCGGGGTGGAGCCGTAGCGTGCCCCCCTGCGCGCCCGTCCCGTTCGATTCCGGGCGGGCCGCTGCGGCCTCACCGCCGCGGCCCGAGGGCGCGCAGGGGGCGGTGCAGCCGTCAGCCGATCTTGACCTGGATCTGCCGCGGCTTGGTCTCGGCGCGCTTCGGCAGGTGCAGCGTCAGCACGCCGTCCTTGTAGTCGGCCAGGATCTTGCCAGCGTCCACGTACGGCGGCAGCGAGAACGACCGCGAGAAGGTCCCGTAGCAACGCTCGACGCGCAGGCACGTGTCCTTCCTCTCGTCGTGCTCGAACTTCCGCTCGCCGGTGATGGACAGGACGTTGTCCTCGACCTTCACCGAGACGTTCTCGCCCTTGACGCCCGGCAGCTCGGCCTTCACCACGATCTCCTCGACGTTCTCGAGGATGTCCACCGCGACCGGGACGTTCGTGTCCGACACCGGGGCCGGCACGCCCCCCCGACCGGTCGAGGTCCGGAAGAGCCTGTCCATCTCGTCGTGAAGGCGCTCGAACTCGCGGAGCGGATCCCACCTCTGGATCGCCATGACACACCTCCTGTGATCCGTTTCAGACCGTCATCTCGCGGGGTTGTCCCCGCGACCGGTGAAACTGTGGGATGGCACCCCGAGGTTGTCAAGGGGTGGCGGACGAAGGCCGGGGACGAGGACAAGCTCGGGCACGGGAAGGGGCAGGGACGGCGACGGGGACGGGCAGGAACCACCCGGCGGTGAAATGTTCGTTCCGAGCCGCTACAATCCGCCCGTACCTTTCGAGGGACGCGGACCTCATGGCCCGGATCGTCATCGCCGCTTGCGTGTTCCTGGCGCTGGTGCCCGAGGCGGCCCTGGCCGGGGGGATCCTGGGCAAGGTCCAGGCGTTCTACGAGCGGACCACCGACTACAAGGCGTCGTTCCGGCAGGTCGTCCGGACCTCGACCCCGAAGCGGACCTTCACGCGGTCGGGCACCGTGTTCTTCAAGCGCCCCGGCATGATGCGCTGGGACTACAAGTCCCCGGACGAGGTCTATTACGTCAGCGACGGCAAGGACTTCTGGTCGTACGATGTGGAGGAAGGCATCGCGTACCGGCTGCGCGTCCAGGACTCGGACCTCGTCCAGGCGCTGAAGTTCCTGACCGCGCCCGCGGACCTCGCGAACGAGTTCGACGTGACCGAGGATCCGCCGGCCGCCGCGGGGCTCGTGCCGCTCCGGATGGTCCCGAAGGGCGCGCATCGGAACTTCCGCTCCGTCACCCTGTTCGTCGATCCCGCGACCGGCGAGACGCGCGAGACCGAGGTCGTGGATCCGGTCGGCAACGTGTCCCACGTGAGGTTCGAGGGCCCGTCGTTCACCCCCCTCCCCGCGTCCGGCTTCGCGTTCACGCCGCCGGCCGGCGTGCGGGTCCAGGAAATCGGGAAGTGAACGACCCTCGTCTGAAGACGAGGGCTTCGCGGCGCCGCGCCGACCGGAGGTCGGCGATTCGCGGCGCCGGGTTGAGCCGCAGGGACCCCTGAGAGGCCGCCGCCTTCAGGCGGGCGG
>VGRB01000330.1 GCA_016875475.1 Deltaproteobacteria bacterium | reverse complement strand
CGCAAAAAGCCTCCAGAAGCCCATTTCGCGGGGGGTACGCGCACGCAACCCCGCGAAGTCATACGGGCCAATTTACCCCCCGCGCACCGTTTCCGGCCCGTTTGGGGGTTCTTACAGGGGCGTCAAGCTTGCGGACCCGGGGCGCCAGTCGGTGAGGTCGCCGACGCCAACGAAGCCGGACGCGTTGATGCTGGCCCCTCAGGCGACGACGGGATCCAGGCGATCGAGGAGAACGGCGACGGCGGGGCGGCCGGTCGCCGGCATGGCTGCCGACGGCAGGATCGTCCTGGCGTGGGAGGACTGGTCCGCGTCGAGGTACGACGTGGCCTACAGGCGCTTCAGCCTCATCGGCGCGCCCGCCGGACCGTCAGCCAGGGTGGGTCCTTCGCTCCCCGACGTCGGGTTCTTGCGCAGGAACCCGGCAATCGTCGTCCACCCGGACGGTCGGTTCGTAATCGCTTGGGATCGCAACGAAACGACGGACCCGGCGGACTACAACGTCCGCATGCGTCGGTTCGCGGCGGACGGCAGCCCGGACGGAGAGGGTCAGCGAGAATGAGGCGCCAAGGCGAGCGGAGGCGGATCGGGATGCCGGCCGTCCCCCTTGCGCCCGCAGGCCGCAAGGGGGGCCCAGCGCGGGGGTGCACGGATGACTGAGCTTATCCGCGCGATAAGAGACAGGAATCCGGGGGTCCCCGCATCCCCCTTGCGCCCGCAGGCCGCAAGGGGGGCCCAGAAGGCCGGTGCCCGAGACGCCCCGCGCAGCCGGCGATCGATATTCTCGCTGACCCTGGGAGAATACATCCAGGTGAACGTCAACACCGCCAGCGTCCAGAGCAATCTGCCCGAATCCGTACGTAACATCCCGTCCTGGCTGTTTTTTTTGCGGCTTTCGGAATCGGGGAACTTTTCGACCCCATCCGGCGACTAATGGAGGGAAGGGCAATCGGGCCCTTGGAAGGGGGGCGACAATGCGCAGGGAGCCGGGCCCGCCGGATGGGGATGGGGACAGGGGCGCGTCATCGACGGGCAAGGCGTCAGGCCGCCGCCGGTGCGTCTCGGAGCGAACTGCGCGCCGGGAACGCGCGAGGGCAGAATACCCGGAGCCGGTCCGGGCCGCGGTCGCGGACCCCGCCAGCGGCGTGACCGGGGCACACGCCGACGTCCTTGCGGTCGCGTTCCGCAGGCACGCGCCGGAGATGGACCTGTCGCGGTGGATCGAGCAGTCCGGCAGGAACGGCTGGTCCGCCAGGGAGCTTCGCACAGCCCTCGGCGACTGGTTCGGCGAGGACCCGCCGGCGCAGCCGATCGTGAAATGCCGCGGGGACGAGATCCGCCTGAGCCGCCGGGCATTCGCGGCCGGCACGTCGGCGCGGAGGGAGGCGGCCCTGAAGCAGGTGCGATCGGCGCTGCGCGGCTCCGTGACCGCGACCGGGCACGGCGGCGGCTCCGGGCAGCACCGCTGACGCGCGGTCCGTCGCGGGCGGCGGCCAGCCGTGCCCGCCGGCGGACGGAATGCCGCTTCGGGCCGGTCCCGCTACGCCGGTTCGCCCGCGAGCCGTCTCAATCCCGTGCAGAGGCTTCGGAACGACGGGGAGCGGTTCGCCCGATGGCCCTGCCACTCCGTGCCGAGGTGGGGGGCGATGATCTCGGCCCAGGCCACCTTGTCCTCGGTCGGGGCGGCGATGACGTCCCGGAACTTCTCCCACGTGCCGCACGCGCTGTCCTGGACGTAGTCGCGGAGCTTGTGCAGCCGGGATCCCGGGAACGCACGGCGGATGGCTCCCGGGTCGCCGAGGTAGAACGCCTCCGTCTCCTCGACGGCGATCCGGAAGAGCGCGATTGGGGCGGGATCGCAGGCCGCCGCTGCCGAGACCAGACGCCCCTTCAGTTCCTTGCAGGCATCATCATCCTGGTCCACGAGCACGAGTACCCGCTCGATTGCCGGGTCCAGCGACTTCCCGAAAGCGCGCAGCTTCGCCGGCAACTGGTCCAGGAGCCCGAGGCGTTTCGGATCCGGAGGCCGGGTCGGATCGGCCGGGAGGTGCCCCTTGCCTCGGTGGGGATGCACCACGAAGGTGTGGCCGGGCAGGAACCGCGGGAGCCAGACGTCGAGGAGCTTCTTTTCGGAGGAGCCCTCCACCAGGACGTGGATCCTCATGCCGGGCCCCGGGTGACCAGGTGATCGCTGAACCAGAGGCTGCCGAGCGGGATCCCCTCCTGGAACATCTCCCGGATCGTCGGCATGTCGGCCGTTCGAGTCGCTGTCGTGAAGCCGTCATGTCCCTTCGAGAGCATCCACACCTGATCCGGCCTCAGCGCATCGACGAACTGGGGCGAGTGCGTGGTGATGAAGACCTGGGTCCGCGGGGGCTGGGTGGCGGCATGCCGGAGGAACTCCCGCGCGAGGTCGTCAAGGAGCTTGTGATAGAGGCCGTTCTCCGGTTCTTCGATTCCGATCAGGGGGCTCGGCTCCGGATCCTCGAGGAGCACGAGGTACGTGAGGAGCTTGAGCGTGCCGTCCGACATGCTCTGCTGGTAGAACGGGTCGGAGTAGCCCTCCTCGTTGAACCGGAGGAGCAGGCGGCCATCCGGACTGCGCTTGGTGTCAATGGAGCGGATGCCCGGGATCTTCGTGGCGATTCGAGCGAGGACCGCCCTGAACCGATCGCCGTGAGTCCGCTCCAGGTACTGGATCACGTTCCCCAGGTTCTCGCCGGTTCGGTCCAGATGCTTCTGCGCACCGGCCGGCGGGAGCTTCCGTGCGGCATCGGGGATGAAGTACGAGAGGTACCAGTTCTCGATGTAGGAGCGGAGGGCCACGATGCGCGGGTGCTCCCTGAGCTGGCCGAGCGTGGTGATCCCGAGGCGCGCGGGATCCTGTAGGAGGACCTCGATTCGCGGCGCCGCACGTTCTCCCTCGGTGGCTTCCTCGCCGGCCCACGCCTCTCCCTGGCCGCGTTCGAGGTTCAGGAACTTGCAGGCCCTTCCACGTGCCTTGCCTTTCCTGCCCTGGAGGAGCTTCTCCTCCACCACCAGCGGCACACCGTGCTCGACGTCGACGGCGAACTGGTAAGTGATCGGTCGCGCCTTCGGCGACTGCTTGAAATACAGGTGGAACCGTATCGGTCCGCCCTTCCCTTGCGTCCGGAGGCGCTCGAATCCCCCTCGCTGCGGCTTGTCGCATGCCGCCTCGACGCCCTCCTGCAGGCAGTCGGCCATGAACCCGAACGCATCCATGAGCGAGGACTTGCCGCTTCCGTTCCCCCCGATGAAGCAAGCCAGGGGGGGCAGAGGCTCCCCTGCCTTGTGCGCTGTCTGGCCGATCTCCACCGACGCCAGGGACCGGTAGTTCTCGATTCGGAGCCCGAGCAATTGGGCCATCCCTCTTCCTCCACGAAGGTACCGGCCGGCCGCCGGCTTGCCTTCCGCGCGGATTGTAGATCGGTATCGGGCGCGGCGGTGCCACGTCGAAGACGGATGCCCGGCGGGGGCGGGTGCGCCCGCCCTACAGCGGCTGCTCTTCCTTCTTCGCCGCCTCCTCCGCGACCGCCTCTCGGAGCGACTCCGCGAACAGCGCGACGTCGAAGCGGGGGGGGGGAAGCTCGCGGCCCTTGAAGAACGCGACGAGCGACGGCATGCGCGAGGGCGCGACGAGGGTGCCGAGCAGCTCGAAGAAGGCCTTCCGCTGCCAGCGGGGCAGGAAGAACTCGGCGATCTGCTGGACGACCATGGGGTCGGAGAGGTCGCGGTGCTCCTCCGGCGTGTGGCCGCGGACGTAGAGGACGTGCCAGCCGAACTTGCTGCGCGCGGGCGGCGCGAACCGGCCGACCGGCGTCGCGACCGCGGCCTTGACCACGGCGTCGTCGAACAGGCTTCTGCCCTTCTGGACCCCGGCGGCCGCGTCATAGACGAACTGGTACTCCTGGAACGAAAGCCGCGGCGCGAGCGGCTGGAGGTCGGGCTGGAGCAGGGGGATGTCCTCCGGGTCGGGCTTCCGCGTCGAGACCTCGGCGAACAGCCGGGTCATCGCGGTCTGGCCCTCGGCGAAGCACTCGGCCACGCCGGGTCGCGCGCAGTCGATCGGGTTCCCCGCGCAGCAGATCCACTGGTAGTCCATCACGTCGTAACCGGACATGTGGTCGTATCGCTGGCGGACCTGGGGCGCCGCCCATAGTTGCTCCACCTCCGCGCGCGGGACGTCGCCGGGCGTCATGCGGCCGAAGCGCCGTTCGAGGAGCGCCGAGACGATCGCGCGCTCGTACGCGGCCGGCGGCGGGGTCACGCTCCCGCCCGCCTCGCGGACCGCGGCCTGGGCGAGGACCTCGGTCGCGATGACGGCGTCGAGCACCGCACGCGGGTCGGCGCCGCTCCCGGCCTCGGCGAGGGCGCGCCGGAAGCGCGACGCGGGGATCGGGAGGCTGCCCACGTGGGCGACGGCATCGTCCCCCGGCGACGCGCCGGTCCACGACGGGGCGGCCGAGACTCCCAGCGAAGGCGGGGCCACGCGGGCCGGTCCGGCCGCGACCGGGACCTCGTCGCGCTTCCCCGGCGCGCAGGCCGCTACGGCTGCGAGCAGGGCCGCGATCGGGGCGCGACGGAAGGGGCTCCTCACTTGCAGTCCGGGTCCTTGTCCCGCTGGTCGATCAGCAGGTAGGGGTTGTAGCAGTACCTGTCGGAGAACCCGGCCTTGGTCTCGGGGTTCATGCCGACCTCGATGCGGTGCTTCTTCGCGAAGAAGTGAATCGGATCGAGGTAGTACGCCCCGCGCGGCATCGGGTAGATGTCGATGTCGGTGTTCACGGTGTCGTTCCACACCCACGCCCACGGCGGCCGGCCCTTCAGGCTGCCCTCCGGGAAGACCGAGTCGAGGAACGCGTTCGGCAGGATCATGCCCTTGCCCGGGAGGTCCGGCAGGCCCTCGCAGTCCGCGCAGTCGCCGTACGTGAAGGTCGTCGAGAACATGGACTGTTCGCCGACGTGGTCGCGCTTTGCCCACCAGTCGGCCATGAGCGAGCGGAGGCCGTAGCCGACGTCGGCCGCGAGCGTGGCGGGCCAGCTCCCGTTCTGCTTCTTGATGGCGGTCGCGGTCCCGTCGTAGGCGTAGCGGATGATCGAGAGCTGCTTCTTCAGGCCCTCGTTCAGGACGCACCACGAGTCGAAGGTCGCCTCCTTGGTCGTGTGGTTCCACAGGCAGGACTGGTGCGACTGGGCGGTCAGGTACGCCTGGTAGTGGCCCGCCGGGAACAGCTCCGCCTCCGGGAACTCCCAGTTCACGCGGTGCCAGTTCTTCCCCTTGGCCGTGACGAGTCCCGACTCCTTGGACGCGTACGTGCGGACCTCTTCGAACGCGCCCAGGCCGATGTACGTCATCACCGCGATCGGCCGCTCGGTCGGCCGCTTCTCGACCACCACGGTCGCGCCGACCACGTCGTTCGAGAACGCGTCCGTGTTGTCGCCCTTCACGCCCGCGTGGAAGGGCCAGAAGTAGACGAAGCGGACGAAGTAGTGGGTCTTCGACTCGACCACGTCGTAGTAGACCCACGACGGGACCTCGGCGGCCTTCTTGATCGCGGCCTCGTTGTCGAGCGCGGCCCAGTTCCCGTCGAAGTCGAACGCGGTCAGGTAGTCGAGGTTCGGGGCGGTCTTGGACGTGGACTGGTAGATGATCGGCGAGTACTTGCCGGCAAGCGCCTCGTACGCCTCCGCGCCCTTGGGCAGCGCGGTGGAGAACGACAGGTTGAACGGCTCCTCCAGATGGTTGCCGACCGCGTCCTGGATGATGGTGGTGAGCGTGACCTTGTAGGGCGACGCCAGCATGAACACGACCGCCGCGTCGGGGGTCCATGTCACCGTGTACGTCTTGTCGTCGTAGGTGAGCTTCCCGGCGAGCAGCTTGCCGTTCATGTCCTTGACCTGGAACGTGTTCTTGTCCACCGTCTCCTTGAAGCGGATCGCCTCGCTGAAGGTGATCCTGACCTCGAACGGCACCTGTACGCCGGTCGACTCGGCGGCCGGGACGGTCGATGCGACCTTCGGCGGGGTGGTGTCGGGGATGATGTCCGGGAACACGAGGTCCGGCTCCTCCTGTTCCTTCGCCGCGTCCGGGGTCGCCTCGGGCCCGATCGTGTCCGGCGCGGGCTGGTCGTCCGCGGCGTCCTGGGGGGGCTGACCGTCGGCGTCCGCGACCGCGTCGGTCGCCGCGTCCAGGGGCACGTTCGAGCCGTCGTCGCACGCCGTCGCCGCGAAGAGCAGCGCGAGGATCAACCAAGTCGAGCGCTTCATGTGCGTCCTCCCCAAGCCCGGGTGGGACTGTACCCGGATGGGGCGACGGAAGTCAACGCGGGGGAGGGGCCCCAAATCGTCGGGCCTCCTTGCCGTTGGGCGGCT
>VGRB01000329.1 GCA_016875475.1 Deltaproteobacteria bacterium | reverse complement strand
TCCGAGGCGACCGGTGACGGCCGGGACCTGAAGCGGCTGCTCGCGGCGCTGAGCGCGTTCGCGGAGAAGCTCGACCGCGACGTGTCCCCGGTCCTGCCGGACCTGAAGCGGATCGCGGGAAAGGTCGAGAAGGCCGCGGACGAGGCCGGCGCCGCGATGACCGACGCGCGCGACATCCTGGGGGGGGACGTCCGCGCCGCCGTGGCCAACGTGCGCGTCTTCACTTCTGCGCTCCGCGACCCGAAGGGCACCGTGGGCGCGCTGCTGACGGACCGCGAGCTGTACGACGACCTCGTGGCGTTCATGAAGGACGTCAAGAGGCATCCCTGGAAGCTGATCATGAAGGAGTAAGGCCATGGCCCGCTCGAAAGTCGCAGTGATCAAGACCACCCCCGAAACGGTGATCTCGGACTACGACCGCCTGCTGTACCTGGCGGGGGTCACGTCGGCGCTCGCGAAGGGGAAGACCACGATCCTGAAGGACAACATCTCGTGGCACCTGTTCTTCCCCGGCGCGAACACGACGCCGTGGCAGCTCGAGGGCGTGGCCGCGGGCCTGCGCACGCGCGGGTACGAGGACCTCGTGGTGGTCGAGAACGAGACGGTCGTCACGCGCGCGGCCAAGGGCGAGGAGGAGAACCGGTTCCTCCCGGTGTTCCGGAAGCTCGGGCTCCCGGTGAAGTACAACTTCCGCGACTCGGACATGCGCTGGGAGACGTACCGGCCGAAGGCGCGCATGCGCGTGCTCGACGGCATCTTCCCGGAAGGCATCCGGATCCCGGACTACTTCCACGGCAGGAACGTCGTCCACCTGCCGACCGTGAAGACGCACATCTACACGACGACCACGTGCTCGATGAAGAACGCGTTCGGCGGGCTGCTGTCCACTCGACGGCACTACACGCACAGCGTGATCCACGAGACGCTGGTGGACCTGCTCGCGATCCAGAAGGAGATCCACTCGGGGATCTTCGCGGTCGCGGACGGGACCACGTTCGGCAGCGGCCCGGGCCCGCGCACGATGATCCCTGTCCGCAAGGACCTGATCCTGGCGTCGGCGGACTGCGTGGCGCTCGACGCGGTGGCGTCGTGGCTGTGCGGGTTCGACCCGATGAAGCTCGACTACATCCGCCTCGCGCACGAGGACGGGCTCGGCACCGGCCGCATGGAGGAGATCGACGTGGTCGGCGGCGTGGACATCGAGCGCGAGCGCGAGCGCTTCGAGGTCGGCGACAACCTGGCCAGCCACGCGGGCGACCTGATCTGGTTCGGGCCGCTCAAGCGGCTCCAGCACCTGTTCTTCCACACCCCTCTGGTCAACGCGTTCATCGTGGGCTCGTTCGTCTACCACGACTACGTGTGGTACCCGACCATCGGCCGGTCCCGCGTCCGCGAGTGGATGTCCACCCCGTGGGGCGACCTCTTCCGGAAATACGTCTGATGGCGCGGCGCGTCATGTCTTCCCGTCCCCGCGCCCGAGCCCGCCGGTCCCTGCTCCTGGCCCTCCTCCTGCTCCCCGTCTCCGCCCTCGCCCAGTCCACCGCCCCCGACCGCGTCCTTGCCGCCTACCGGCGCGTGGACGCGGCGGACGCGCTCCACCGCGCGGGACGGCTCGGCGTCGCGTGGGCGGGCTACCTCGACGTGCTCCGCGAGTTCCCGACGTGGTGGCTCCCGGCGATCCGCGCCGCCGCGGTCGCCCGCGCCCTCCACCAGCCTCCCGAGGCGTCGCGAGCGCTCGCGGACCGGGCGGCCGCCCTCTCCCCCGAGGGCTCGCACGTCCGGCTCGTGCGCGACCTGATGGAGATGGAGGACCGCGGGACCATCCCGACAACCGACGGGTACCCGGCGGGCGACCCCGCGCTCGACCGCGTCGCGCTCGTCAGGGCGAGGGCGTTCCTCGCCGCCGGGAGGCACGACGAGGCGGCCCGGGAATACCGTTCGATCCTGGAACGTCGTCCGGGTTGCGCGCCTGCCGCCTGGGGCCTGGCGCGCGCGCTTCGAGCGGCCGGACGCGTGGAGGAGGCCGAGCCGGCGATCCGGGAAGGCGCCGCGAACAGCCTGTTTCCCGCGAGTTGGCGCGCGAGGGGGCGACTGCCCGCGGGCGGTGCGAAATGACGGCGTGCAAACGCAAAAACCTATTGACGCGTTTCGGCCGCCTTGGCAGGATACGGTCGGCTCGGGGAGGGAGGGTGCTCCCTGCCCCGCTGTTCCGCGGCGAGACACCGCGCCGGGAAGGCGCGCGGCGGCCGCGTGCTGTGGGAGGGGCTTGACATGGTCATCGGGCTGGTGGTCGCTCTTGCTGGTGCCCTTCTCGCCCTGATCGGGTCGCTGTCGATCCCGTGGGTCGACTCCGACGTGGTGAGGTTCGACGACCCGGCCATGTTCACCGGATGGGAGTGGTGGCCCGGCAAGATTGCCATCCTCGCGATGGTCGCCGCCCTGACGTGCGCGATCGGCGGCCTCGTGATGCACCGGAAGAAGCTCTGGGCTCTCGGCGGCATGCTCGCCGTCACGACGCTGCTCGTCTTCGTCATGCTCACGCCCTTCTCGATCCGCGGCGTGATCATCGAGGCCGTGGAGGCCGGGACGCTGATCAAGGGCACCCAGATCGCGATGTACTTCGGTTTCCACGCGGCGTTCATCGCGACCGCCGTGATGGCCGTCGGCTTCGTGTGGACCCTCGGCGCGCAGCCGCTGCTCGGCCCGGAGGACCGCCTGCTCCGCGTGGCGCTCCTCTGGAAGGGCAAGATGATCAAGGAGACGACCTTCACCGAGAAGCACGACATCACGATCGGCGACGGCGTCCGCTCGGACTTCGTGGTCCCGGCCGGCGACTTCGGCAAGGAGTACGCGTTGTTCCGCGTGGATCGCAAGGGCAACTACTCGGTAGCGCTCCAGCGCGAGATGAAGGGCCGCGTCAACATGAGCGGCGTGCTCGCGTCCGTCGCGGAGTTCGTCAAGAAGCACACCGCCGACGCCAGCGGCGCGAACGTGGTCCCGATCGCCAGGGGCGACTGGGGCGTGCTCGAGTTCGGCGATTGCGAGCTGTTCTTCCAGTTCGTTCAGCCGGGCGTCATCATCGGCCACCGCCGCGCGATGGCCATGGACGGCGCGATGATCTCCTCCACCATGGGCGTGCTGTTCATCGTGGGCGCGTTCTTCGTGTCGTCGATGTTCATGTGGAACCCGGCCGGCGAGATCACGCAGCACAAGTCCGAGAGGCGTTTCATCAAGGTCGATGCCAGCATCACCCAGGAGAAGGACGAGCAGCTCCTCGAGATCGGCGAGGAGGACGACTCGGTCGGCAAGAAGGCCGAGGGCGAGGAAGGCAAGTTCGGCGACCCGGACAAGGACCCGACGCTCGAGAGCAAGGTCCCGCGCCGCGACGGCCAGATGGTCTCGCGCATCGACCCGAAGAAGGTCGGCCTCGCGGACCTGCTGTCGAACAAGCTCGCGCGGTCCGGGGCGATCTCGTCGATCCTCAGCGACGCGGACGCGTTCGACAACCGCATGGCGGTCGCCATGGCGGGCACGGGGTCGGAGCTGGTCGTCGGCTACGGCGCGGGCGGCATGGGCTTCAAGGGCACCGGCCCCGGCGGCGGCGGCACCGGCGGCTACGGCCGCATCCACGGCCTCGGCCGCGTCGATACCGGCGGCGGCATGGGGATGCGCGCGGGCTTGGGCCACAAGGCCACGAAGACCGTCGGCAAGATCTCGCTCGGGGGCATGGGCGCGACGGGTTTCTGCCAGCGCAACAACATCCAGTCGGTCGTGTTGCAGCGCGCCGGCGCGATCCGCGCGTGCTACGAGGCCCAGCTCCAGATCCACGAGGGCCTGGCCGGCAAGATCGCGGTCCGGTGGACCATCAACACGGAGGGCAGCGTCGAGGGCGCGTCCATCACCGAGAACTCCATGGGCAACTCGGCGGTCCAGGAGTGCGTGCTCAGGGCGATCCGCCACATGCGCTTCGCGAAGCCGGAAGGCGGCGTGTGCGTGGTCGCGTGGCCGTTCGTGTTCAACCCCGGGTAGCGCGGACTGAAGCCGCGCCGCCCGTCCCGCGTGCACCTGGCGCCGCCGACACGGCGCAGGTGACGATCGACACCGCTCCACCCCGCGAGGTGGGGCCGAGGGGGCAGGATTCCCGGTTCCGAAGCGGGTACGGGAGGTTCTTTTCAGTGTTGACACGGCCGGATCCGCGCGGTAGAAATGCCGCGCGGCTGTTCCTGCGCCGTCCGGCGCGGGACGTTGATGTGCCGGTTGCCCCGAGGTCGGCGGGGTTGTTGCAGGGCGGCGTTACTGGCGCCTCCCGAACCGTCAGGGTCGAAGCACAGGAGGAGCACCAAGATGTTCGAGTTCATCGGAACCGCGTTCGACAAGGGCGGGCCCAACATGTACGTGATCCTCGTCACGTTCGTGTTCCTGCTCGGGGTCCTGGTCGAGCGCATCATCGTGCTCTACTTCCAGTCGAACGTGGACAAGGAGGGCTTCACCAAGGTCCTCACCAAGAACATCCTGAACGGTGACCTCCGGGGTGCGCTGAAGCTCTGCTCGATCTCCAAGTTCCCGCTGGCCCGCATCCTCCAGGCCGGCCTCATGAAGGCCAAGGAGAGCGACTCCGAGGTGCAGGCCGCGATGGACGAGGCCGCGCTGCGCGAGCTTCCGAAGATCGAGAAGCGCACGGGCTACCTGGCGATGCTCGGCAACGTCACGGTGCTCATGGGTCTGCTGGGGACCATCCTCGGCCTGATCCGCTCGTTCGGCGCCGTGGCCGAGGCGGACGCGTCGTCGAAGGCGACCGAGCTGTCGAAGGGCATCGCGGAGGCCATGTACAACACGGCCTTCGGCCTGGCGGTGGCCATCATCGCCATCATCGCGTACGCGTTCCTCCAGGCGAAGAGCCAGCACCTGGTCGACGACGTGAACGAGACCACGGTGAGCGTGCTGAACCTCATCACCTCGAACCGCGACAAGTTCCAGGGTGACAAGGCCAGCACCCGCTCGCAGGACGTCGCCGACTGAGCGGGCTCCGCTCTGCCGTGAACGCTCCGCGCGCCCGACCGCGTGCGGGGTAAGGAGGCTTTCGAATGGGCGGCGTTACCGAAGCCCCCAGCAAGGGCGGCAAGAAGAGCATGAACGTCGAGTTGAACCTCGTGCCGTTCATCGACCTGATGACGGTGTGCGTGACGTTCCTGCTGCTGACCGCGGTGTGGACCCAGACGAACCGGATCAGCATCGACCAGTCGGTCGCGAAGCCGAAGCCGAACCAGCCGCAACAGGAGCAGCCCAAGCGCCTGACCGTCATGGTCGGACGCGACGGCTACTCCATCCGGTGGTCCGAGGATCCCAAGGCCGAGTCGATCCCGAAGGCCGGCAACGGCAAGTACAACGCCGACGGGCTGAAGGCGAAGCTCAAGGAGTGGCTGGACGCGAAGCGCTTCAAGAACGACCAGAAGGTCATGGTCGCGCCCGAGGACGCCATGCCCTACTCCGAGATGATCGGTGCGATGGATGCCTGCAACCAGGTCGGATTGATGAACATCATGGTCGCCGACGCGGCATCGGTGATCGGAGAGATGATGTAGCCCGCGCGCGGGCCGGAGGTCTCGGATGCCTGTCAAGAAGCCGGAATCCCGGATCGGCTCCAGCGTCCACATGAAGGGGCTGAAGGTAGGAGCCGCGGGCAAGGCGCACCGCAGCCTCCAGGTCAACCTGAACCTGACGCCCATGATCGACATGTTCACGATCCTCGTCGTCTTCCTGCTCCTCGTGTTTTCCGCGTCCGGCGAGATCCTGTTCCAGCAGAAGGACATCCAGCTCCCCAAGGCGTTCACGCAGCGCCCGCTGGAGCGCGTGCCGATCATCGGCATCTCGCAGGCCGTCATCCTCTTCGAGGGCAACTTCGTCGAGGACTCCGGCAAGGTGTCCGAGAAGACGCTCCCCGACCTGCGCATCCCGCCGCTGTCGAAGGTCCTGAAGGGCGCGGCCGAGGCGTTCAAGCGCGACCACCCGATGCCCTCCGAGAAGGAGAGGGCCGAGAAGTGGATGGAGGACGCCAAGCAGATCATCATCCAGGCGGACGAGGGCGTCCGGTTCGAGGTGATCCGCCTCGTGATGATGACGGCCGCGAACGAGGGCTACTCCGCGGTCAACTTCGCGGTCGTGCCCAAGGGCGGCAAGGCCGGGTAGGTCCCCTCCCCTTCCCTCCCCGAACGTCCGACGATCCGAACCGGAAGCGCTGATCCGGGTACATACTACGCGGGGAGGCGCAGCGTGCCGGGTGGCCTGTCCCACGGAACTTGCCCCGGCAGGGAGGCCCTATTCCGCGCCGACGGCTACCATATCCCACGGACGCGTCCCGGAGCCGCTGCCGCTGGCCTGTGGGAAGGCGGGCGCAAAA
>VGRB01000328.1 GCA_016875475.1 Deltaproteobacteria bacterium | reverse complement strand
CGACCGAGATCGCCTCGCCGTTCTCGACCCGGATGCCCGACTTCGTGTTGAAGGTCACGATGTTGTTGACGATCGTGACCGGACCGGCCTCGAAGGTCTCGATGCCCACGCCGTTGTTGCGGACGCGGTTCCCCGCGATCACGGCCATCTCGGACCCGGTCAGGCGGATGCCGACCGCGAAGCCCTCGACCACGTTGCCCGACAGCACCGCGGACGGCGACTCGCCGCGGATCCCGGCGGAGGTCGCGGAGACGCCGGCCGCGCCCTTGGCCGTGACCGTGAGCCCCGTGACCTTGCACCCGGACCCGTCGAGGTAGATCCGCCCCCGCAGGATCGCCTGCCCGGCCCCCGCGCCTACGAGCGCGACCTCCGCGGGCAGCGTCAGGTTCTCGACGTACTCGCCGGCCGCGACCTCGACCGTGTCGCCCATGGCGGCCATGTCGATGGCCTCCTGGATGGTGGCCGCGGCCCCGGGCACCTGGATGACCAGGGGCGACCGCCGCGCTCCCGCCGGGCCCGGTGCCCCCCCCCGATCGACGCCGGGCTCGCACGCCAGGGCCACGACGGCCGCGAGGCACGCGGCCGACCACAGGATTTTCGGATTCATGGTCCCCTCCAGCAACTGCGTCCGTCGGCGATCCGGCGCACGGGACAACCCCCCCCGGGATCGGGATCAAGGGAACGGCGTGCCGTCCAGTCGCGTCCCGGGGCTGAAGGCCGCGCCCTCGGCGCCGGCCGCCTCGGTGTGCGGCACGAACTCCCCCGTCAGGTCCGGCGCGCGCGTCAGCGACTGGTCGCCCGCGGGCGCGATGGCACACGCGTCCGCGCCGCCGTAGCAGAACCGGGCCACGAGCAGCCCGTCCGCGTCGAACAGGTCCATCGAGTCTGCCTGGGGCGACAGGTGCAGGCCGAACGGGATGCCCGGGTCGGCCGCGTTGGCGGCGAAGAACGTCGCGGACGAGGTCGCCGGGGGCGCGTCCCCCCCCCCGAACACGACCACGGCGCGCCCCGCAGCGAGGACGAAGCCGGCCGCGAAGGTGTGCCGCGGGAGCGCGGCGAGGTCCTGCTCGACCAGCGCGAAGCCGGCCATGGGCACGGCCTGGCCCGACACGTTCACCAGCTCCACGAACTGGTCCTCGACAGGGTTCGCGTCGCCGTCGCCGTTCGGGTCGCCCTCGGCCGTCCCGTCCGTCAGGACCTCGTTGAACACGACGAGCCCGAAGAAGGGGCTGACCGGCTCCTCCGGCTCGCCGCCCGCGTCCGCTTCAGCGCCCTGGTCCTCCGCCGGGCCCGGGTCCGCCTCCGCGCCCTGGTCGTCCGCCGGGCCCGTGTCCGCCTCCGCGTCCGGGCCGGGCCCGGAGTCCGGGGCGTCGTCCGGGGACTGCTCCGCGCCGTCGTCGGGACCGGGCTCCGGCCCGGGTTCCCCGGCCGGATCGCCTCCCTGATCGCTGCCCGGTTCGTCCCCCGTGTCCTCGCCCGCGTCCGCGGGGGCGTCGGCCACGAGGTCCGGCGAGCCGTCGGGCGCCGGGTCGAGGCCCGCGTCCGGAACGTCGGGCGTCGCGTCGGGCGTCGCCTCCACGGCCGCGTCCGCGACCGCGTCGGGACCGTGCGTCTTCGCGTCACCCGAACCGCACCCCGACGTCGATGCCGACACGGCCACCGAGGCCAGCAGGGCAGCCAGGATCCACGACCGACAGCCGCACCCGGAGCCCCCCACAGTCATGACTGTTCCTCCCCCACCAGGTGGCGCCTTCGCCGGGGGCTAGTATCCCCTCGTCCCCGAACGGGGGTCAAGGGCGACCTGGGTGCCCGGACGTCAGGGGCGCACGGCCCTTACTCTTCCCTTACGCCTCCGGCCGCCGTCCTTAGCGCCCCCTTCGCCTGCGCGCCGTAAGGTGTCATCGGGCCGTTCGAGGCGTCCCGATGCCGCTGCTGCCGTACGAGACCCGTTTCCCCGCGCCGCGCCGGCTGCGGCAGGTCCGGTGGGTCCTGCTGGCCGGAACGGGGGCGGCGGGCGCTGCGCTCGCGCGGCTTGCGGCGGATGTGCCGGCGGCCTCGGGCGCCGGTACGGGCACGGGCACGGAGACGGTGGCGGGGTGGCTGGCCGGCGCGACGATCGTCCTGGCGGCGCTGGCCCTGGCCGCGTGGATGGCCGGTGCGGACGCCGCGCCGATGCCCCTCACACCCGGGATGTGCGAAGATGAGCCCGATGGATGCGTCCAGGCCGGATCCGGACGAGCTGCTCGAGCGGGTGCAGGCGCAGGAGCGGGCGTCGCGGCGCGGCAGGCTCACCGTGTTCTTCGGCGCGGCCCCGGGCGTCGGCAAGACGTACGCGATGCTCCAGGCCGCGCGCGAGGAGGCGTCGCTTCCGGGCTCCGTCCTGGTCGGGGTCGTCGAGACCCACGGCCGGGCCGAGACCGAGGCCCTGCTCTTTGGGCTCGAGGTGCTGCCGCGGCGCGAGATCGACTACCGCGGCGTGCGCCTCGCGGAGCTGGACCTCGACGCCGCGCTCGCCCGGCGCCCGTCCCTCCTGCTCGTGGACGAGCTGGCCCACACGAACGCGCCGGGCAGCCGCCACCCGAAACGCTGGCAGGACGTCGAGGAGGTGCTCGACGCGGGCATCGACGTCTACACGACCCTGAACGTGCAGCACGTCGAGAGCCTGACCGACGTGGTGGCGCGCATCACCGGCGTGGTGGTGCGCGAGACCGTTCCGGATTCCGTGATCGAGCGCGCCCACGAGGTCCGGCTGGTCGATCTCCCCCCCGACGAGCTGATCGGGCGGCTGAACGAAGGCAAGGTCTGCCTCGGCGACCGTGCCGCGACCGCGGCCGAGCACTTCTTCAGGAAGGGCAACCTGATCGCGCTGCGCGAGATGGCGCTCCGCCAGACGGCGGCCGGCGTCGATCGCCAGATGGATGAGTGGCGTCGCGACCACGGCATCGAACGCGTCTGGTCGCCGACCGACCGGATCGCGGTCTGCGTCAGCCCGAGTCCGTTCTCCGCGCAGATCGTGCGAGCCGCCTCGCGGATGGCGAAGGGCCTGCACGTGCCGTGGTTCGCGGTGCACGTGGAGACGCCGGAGTACCGCCGCCTGCCCGACGCGGCGAAGTCGCGCCTCGCGGCCCACCTGAGGCTCGCGACGCGGCTCGGGGCGGAGGTCGTCGTCGTGCCGGGCGAGCGGACGGCCGAGGCGGTCCTGGCGTTCGCGCGCGGCCGCGGCGTCACGAAGATCGTCGTCGGCAAGCCGCGCATCAACAGGCTTCGCGATCGGTTCCGAGGGTCGCTCGTGGACGAGATCGTGCGCGGTTCCGGTGCAATCGACGTCCTGGCGACCGCGGGAGAGGGCGAGCCCGAGTCCGTGACGGCGGGCCCGGGCGGGCAGAAACGCGCGGCCGCGTGGCCGTATCTCGCGAGCGCCGGCATCATGGTCGCCTGCGCAACTGCGGCGCGACTCCTGTTCGGCGTGGACAATATCGCCGACTCCGTCATGGTGCTGCTGCTGGGCGTGGTCGTCGCCGCGCTCCGCCTCGGGTACGGGCCGTCGCTGCTCGCCGCGGGCCTGTCCGCTCTCGCGTTCGACTTCGCGTTCACCCCCCCGTACTTCAGCTTCGCGATGGACCACGCGCCGCACGTCCTGACGTTCGTCGTGATGTTCGTGGTGGCGTTCGTGATCAGCCACCTGGCGCGACGCGCCAGGGACCAGGCCCAGGCCGCCCGGGAGCGCGAGCAGCGGACCGCCATGCTGTATGCGTTCACCCGGGAGCTGGCGCGGACCCCGGGGACCGAGGCGCTCGCGGCGGTCGCAGCTGGCGAGATCGCGAAGGCGCTCGACGGCCGCGTCGCCGTGTTCGTGCCGGACGGTGCGGGCGGGTTGCGGGTCCTGCACCGCAACCGCGGCGAGAAGCCGGCCGGGGACGAGGCCGCGGTCGCCCGCTGGGCCTGGGAGCATGAGCGCGACGCGGGCCTCGGCACCGACACGCTGCCGAGCACGCCGGGCCTGTACGTGCCCCTGGTCGGGTCGCGCGGCCGCGTCGGGGTGCTCGCGGTGACCCCGGTGGCCCCGGCCGCGTTGCAGGATGTCTCCCGGCGTCGGCTCCTGGACGCGCTCGCGACGCAGACCGCGACCGCCATGGAACGCGCCCTGCTCGCCGAGGAGACCCAGCAGGTGCGCCTCGACGCCGAGCGGGAGCACCTCCGCAACACCCTGCTCGGGTCCGTGTCACACGACCTGCGGACGCCACTCGCGGGCATCACGGGCGCGGCGAGCACGCTCGTCGCCGACGCGGACACGCTCCCCGCCGCGACCCGGCGGGACCTCGCGCAGTCGATCGCCGAGGAGGCGGACCGGCTCGGCCGGCGCGTGCGCGACCTGCTGGACATGACGCGCCTCGAATCCCGGGCCGTCGAGCTGCACCGGGAGTGGCAGCCGGTCGAGGAGGTGATCGGCGCGGCGCTCGCGGGCATGGAGGGCGCGCTGGCCGGTCGCGAGGTGCGGACCGCGGTCGCGCCGGACCTGCCCCTGGTGCCGATCGACGCCGTCCTGATCGAGAAGGCCCTGGTGAACCTGCTGGAGAACGCGGTCAAGTACTCGCCTCCCGGCACGCCGATCGAGGTCGGTGCGGCCGGAAGCCAGGGAGAGGTCGTGGTGTGGGTCGCGGACCGCGGCCCGGGCGTGCCGACGGGCGAGGAGTCGCGTGTCTTCGAGAAGTTCTGGCGCTCGCGCGACGCCGGGAACGCGTCCGTCCGCGCCGGGGGGGTGGGCCTCGGGCTCGCGGTCTGCCGGGCCGCGGTCGAGCTGCACGGCGGCCGGATCCGCGTGGAGAACCTCGCGGAGGGCGGCGCGGCGTTCCGGTTCTCGCTGCCGTTGCGCGGGACGCCGCCTGCGGTCCCGACCGAGGATGGGGAGGGGAGCGGATGAGCGACGCCGGGCCTCTCGTGTTGCTGGTCGAGGACGAGTCGCAGATGCGGCGGTTCCTGCGGGTCTGCCTGGCGGGCCGCGGCTTCCGGCTGGTCGAGTCCGAGACCGGCCAGGACGGGCTCGTGCAGGCCGCGACGCGAAACCCGGACGTGGTGCTGCTCGACCTCGGGCTGCCGGACCTGGACGGGGTCGAGGTCACGAGGCGGCTGCGCGAGTGGTCGCAGGCGCCGGTGATCGTGATCTCGGCGCGCGGGCAGGAGGCCGACAAGGTCGCCGCGCTCGACGCGGGCGCGGACGACTACCTGACCAAGCCGTTCGGCGTCGAGGAGCTGCAGGCGCGGATCCGGGTGGCATTGCGCCACCGGGAGCGCTCGGCCGAGCACCCCGAGCCGGTGTTCGAGGCGGGCGACCTGCGCGTCGACCTGCACCGGCGGCAGGTGTACGTGGGGGGGACGGAGGTCCACCTGACGCCGATCGAGTACAAGCTGCTGGCCACGCTGGTCCGCTACGCCGGACGCGTCATCACGCACCGGCAGCTCCTGACCGATGTGTGGGGCGTCGCCTACGCCACGCAGACCCAGTACCTGCGAGTCTTCATGGGACAGCTCCGGCACAAGCTCGAGGCCGACCCCGCGCAGCCGAAGCACCTGCTGACCGAGCCGGGGGTGGGCTACCGCCTGAGGGTCGAGTGAGGCCCGCCGGTCCGAACGTCGAGCGGACCCCCCGCGGGCGCGCATAAGGGAAACGTAAAAATCGCAGGCGATGATTGACGTTTTCGCGCCAGTGCGGACGATCCGCATCGCGATCCGGACCGCGGTGGGCGCGGCCGGCCGCGGAGGTGTCCCATGGGTGCCGGCACCGCGCCCGGCGGCGATCCCGAAGGCCCCGCGTCGCTCGGCGGGAAGGTCCGTCGTTTCCTCGTCGGCGCGCCGCGCGACATCCGCGACCGCTCGATCTTCCACCGGCTGTCGCTCGTCCCGTTCCTCGCGTGGGTCGGCCTGGGCGCGGACGGGCTGTCTTCGTCGTCGTACGGCCCGGAGGAGGCGTTCCTCTCGCTCGGCGAGCATCGCTACCTGGCGGTGGCGCTCGCCGTCGCCATGGCCTCGACCGTGCTCGTGATCGCGGCCGCCTACCGCCGCATCATCGAGGACTTCCCGCACGGCGGCGGCGGGTACGTCGTGGCCACGAAGCTGCTGGCGCCGGCGGCGGGCGTGGTGTCGGGGTCCGCCCTGCTGGTGGACTATGCCCTCACGATCACGGTGTCGATCGCGGCCGCTGGCGACGCGTTGTTCAGCGTGCTGCCGGCCGGGTCGGTCGCGTGGAAGGTCCCGATCGAGTTCGCGGTCGTGGGTGCGATGATCGCGGCGAACATCCGCGGGGTGCGCGAGTCCATCCTGCCGCTGGTGCCGGTGTTCCTGCTCTTCGTGTTCACGCACGCCGCCGTGATCGCCGTCGGGGCGGCGGCGCACGTGGCGGACGTGCCCGCGATCGCGGCGGAGGTCGTCGATGGGTTCCCCC
>VGRB01000327.1 GCA_016875475.1 Deltaproteobacteria bacterium | reverse complement strand
ATCTTGGATGCGTCAATGCCGGGCACTGCTACGAACAGCGCGAAAACTACCCCCCGTCCGGAAAAAGAGTCACCGCCCGCTGCCACCCCGCCGCTGGGGCTCAGTTCCGGGACCTGTCATTTCGCTGGTCGCTCGGGCGTGCTGTACACTTGCGGTCCGGGAGGTCTCGTGCGCCGGCTGGCAGCAGCCTTCGTCGTCGTATTGGCAGGGTGCGGCGGTACGCCCGGGGACCCGGCCGACGTTGCGCCCGCGGAGACGACCGGGGGCGACACCCCCGCCGAGGTCGCCACCGACGCCGCGGAGCCTGGGCCGGACCTGCCCGACCCGCCGACCGACAGCGCCGAGCCGACTCCGGACCTCGCGGAGCCGGCGGACGACGTCCCGGACGCGGACGCGCCCGAGTCGCGCGATGTTCCGGATTCCCCCGACGAGCCTGACGCCGCGTCCGACGAGCCCGTTGCGCCTGATGCGGCCGACGCGGCCGACGCGGCCGACGCGGCCGATGCGACCGAACCGTCCGATGCGCCTGCGGAAGCGGACGTCGCCTGGGTCTGCATCCCCGGCGCGCGGTCGTGCGACGGAAGCCTGCTCCGGACGTGCGCCCAGGACGGGAGCGGCTTCGTGTCCGAGGTCGATTGCGACGATCACGACGCGTGCACGACCGGCGACGGCTGCCTCGGGACCAAGTGCCTGCCCGCGGACCCGCTCGACTGCGACGACGACAACGCCTGCACCGCGGACTCGTGCGACCCGGCCCTGGGCTGCGTGAACGACGGCGCCGCGCCGGACGGGCAGCCCTGCGACGACTCCGACCCGTGCACGGCCGGCGACCGGTGCACGGGGGGGAAGTGCCTGTCCGGGACGGCAGGCGGCTGCGACGACGGGAACGCGTGCACCGACGACTGGTGCGCGTCCGTGATCGGGTGCATCCACGAGCCGAACGCGGCGCCCTGCGACGACGGGGACCCGTGCACGACCGGCGACGCATGCGGGCTCGGCCTGTGCCGGGGGGTCCCGGTGGACTGCGCCGACCAGGACCCGTGCACGATCGACGGGTGCGACCCGCTGACCGGCGGGTGCGTCCACGCCTGCGTGCCATGCACTTCGGACGAGGCGTGCGCGGACGAGTGGCCGTGCACCGACGACCGCTGCGTCGAGGGGGCCTGCGTGCACCTCCCGTCCGAGGCCGATGGGTGCTGCGACGGCCCGGGCGGGTGCGAGGACCTCGACCCGTGCACCGAGGACGCGTGCGGCGCCCGCGGCGCGTGCGTGCACGTCGCGATCCCGGGCCCGGGCTGCTGCGTGCCCGCGGTGTTCGCCGAGGGCTTCGAGACGGGCGCGGAGGCGTTCGCGCTCGACCCGCCAGACGGGGGGGTCGGCTGGCAGGTCCTCGCCACGCCCGATGCCGCCTCGGGCACGCACGCGCTGTGGTACGGGGACCCGTCGGACGGCGACTACGACAACGGGATGGCGAATGCCGGCGCCGCGATCGGACCCGAGGTCCGGATCCCCGCGGGCGCCGCCACCACGCTCACGTTCCACACGTGGCAGGACGTCGAGGACCAGCCCGGGCACGATCGGTTCACCGTGCGCGCGGTCGCGGCGGACAGGGAGTTCGACCTGTGGACGCGCCCCGCCGGGTTCCCGATGCGGGCCTGGCGGAAGGTGGAGATCGAGGTCTCCCCGCTCGCCGGCCGCAAGGTCCGCCTCAAGCTCGCGTTCGCGACGGCGGACGCGATCGGAAACGGCGGCGCTGGGGTCTTCGTGGACGACCTCCGGCTCGATTCCACGTGCGAGCCGCGGGCATGCGCCGTCGGCCTCGACTGCACGGCGCTCGGGCTCCACGGGTGGTGCCAGGCCGGGGCGTGCGACTACGGGCAGGGGATCCGGCTCGAGGCCGGGATCCAGCTCCCGATCGGCGCCAAGCCGGCGGCGGTCGCGGAGTCGCCGGACGGCGCGGCCCTGTTCGTGACCGATCGGCCCGGCGCCCGCGTCCTGGTCTATCCGGCCGGCGGCCAGCCGCTCGGGGCGTTCGGGGCCGCGGGCGCCGGCGAGGGGAAGCTGTCCGAGCCCAGGGCCGTTGCGGTGACCGCGGACCGGGTCTATGTCGCGGACGCCGGGAACCACCGGGTTGCCGTGTTCACGCCGCCCGGCGTCCCGCTGTTCTCGTTCGGCGGCGAGGGGTCCGATCCCGGCCGCATGCTCGACCCGAAGGGCGTCGGCGTGAGCCCCGACCGCCAGACGGTCTTCGTCGCGGACACGAGCAACCACCGGGTTCAGGCGTTCGGAGCGGCCGGCGGGTTCAGTCACGCGTGGGGCCAGTACGGCAAGAAGGACGACGAGTTCCGGAGCCCCTCGTGCATCGCCGTCGCGGCGACGGGCGAGGTCGCGGTCTGCGACACCCAGAACGCCCGGGTCACGATCTTCGCGCCCGACGGCACGTTCCTGCGGAAGGTCCAGCCCACCGGCACGCTCGCCCTGTGGAACCCGTACGGCGCCGCGTTCCGGTGGGACGGGCTGCTGGCCGTCACGGACACCTACAACCACCGGGTCGCCCTGTTCGACGGGCAGGGAGTCCTGCTCGACCGCTTCGGCGGGTCGGGGGAGGACGGCGGTGCGCTCGCCTACCCGCTCGGGATCGCGTGGACCGACGCGGGGGGGCTTGCGGTCGCGGACTCCGGGAACGCCCGGGTCGCGCGTTTCGGCTTCGGATCGCCCTGAGGGCCCGGCAGGCGGCGGATGGCGCGCAACATCTCAATATTCCTTGCATTCACCTATGCGCTCTCGCTTGGCGGGCACCTGTACTCCGGGGACGAGCTGATGACGGCGCGCGTGGCCGAGGCGGTCGTGGAGCGCGGCGAGCTGTCGGTCCGGCCGATCGAGGGCTTCGAGGACTACGCCCGCGTGCGCGGGGCCGACGGGCGCTCGTACACGTGGTACGGCATCGGCCTGTCGATCGTGGCGGTGCCGTTCGACGCGGCGGGCGCGGCGCTCGCCTCCCTCCTCCCCGAATCCGGGCTCGCGGCGTTCGACGCGCCCAGGGTGCTCTACTACGACCGGACCGACCGCCGGGAGGTGATCCGCAGCTTCGCGGTCACGTTCGTGAACCCGATCGTGACGGCCGCGACGTGCGGCCTCCTCGCCGCGGTGCTCGTCCGGCTCGGCCTGTCGCGCCGCCGCGCCGCCGTGGCCGCGCTGGCCTACGGGCTCACCGGGGTCACGTGGTTCTACGGCAAGACGTTCTTCTCCGAGCCGCTCGGCGCGCTCTGTCTCGTCGGCGCCCTCGCCGCGCTCCTCGCGATGCGGGACGCCGCGGCCGGGGGCCGCCCTGCCCTGCCCCTCGCCTTCCTCGCCGGCCTGGCCGCGGGCGGCGCGGTCCTTTCCCGGGTCGCGAACGGCGCGGTCCTCCTCCCGGCAGCCGCCGCGTTCGCCTGGGAATCGGCCCGCCTCGCGGGCGGGGCGAAGGCGGTCGCCTCCCGCATCGCCGCGGCTGCCGCGGGCTGCGCGGTCCCCCTGCTGCTGCTCCTGGCCGCGAACGCGGCGCGCTTCGAGGACCCGTTCGAGACCGGCTACTCCGGCGTGCTCGGGATGTTCGGCTCGGACTTCCCGGAGGGCCTCGCGGGCCTGCTCGTCAGCCCCGGCCGCGGCCTCCTCCTCTACTTCCCGTTCGTCCTGCTCGCGGTCCCCGGCCTGGTCGCGCTCGCCCGCCGCGACCCGCCGCTCGCGCTGTTCTGCGGAGGCTCGGCCGCGGCGCTCCTGCTGCTCTACGCGCCCTGGGCCCAGTGGGACGGAGGCTGGGTGTTCGGCCCGCGCTTCCTGGTGCCCGTGCTGCCGCTCCTCGCGGTCCCGGCGGCGCTCTTCGCCCTGGCGCCCGCCCCCCCAGGGTCAAGCGCCCGCGCCCGGACCGCCGCGGCGGCCGTGCTCGCGTTCGCCTCGTTCGCCCTCGCCGCGCAGTCGATCCAGGTGAACTGCATCGACTTCCACTACGCCCTGTGGCGGTCGGTCGAGGACGTCGAGTCCGCGGTCCGCTGGTCCTGGGAATGGTCGCCGATCGCGCGCTACTGGGCATTCCCGGTGCGCGACTTCCTCGTGATGCCCAGGCTCGCGGCGGGCGAAGGCGGCGCCGCGCTCGCCGCGCTCGCGTGGACGCTCGTCGCGGGGTGGGTCGCTTCCGCGGCTTGGCTCGTGCGGCGGATCGCGCGGGGGTGACGGCTTCGGGGGCGCCCCCCGCTACTGCCCCCGCACGGAGGCCGGCAGGAAGGGACACGAGGAGTCCGCGAGGCACGGGTCGTCCGAGAGCGTCTTCCCGTCGGACGCCGCGAAGACCGCGATCTGGTTCTCGACGAAGTTGTTGATGTTGAACTTGCGGCTCGGGTTGGACGGCTCCACGCCGTGCGCGCCCAGGGGGTAGGTGTACGGCAGCCGCATGGCGATGCAGCCGAAGGCAGGGTCGCATGACGTGGCGCGCTCGTAGCCCGGCACGCCCGGCTCGCCGAACTCGTTCCTCGCCTCGGCCGGCGCGTCGCGGTCCAGGTCGTCCGGGTCGGCGTGGACGGACATGAAGCGCTCGGGGTCGGTCGCGACCTCGGGGTCGAACTCGGTCGGCCACCGCATGTCCTTCAGGAACCTCTTCCCGTCCTTGTCTGCGGCCCAGTCCTTCACCTTGAAGATGCTGCTGGAGTGCCGCCACAGGCGGTCCACGGTCTCGGCGACCCGCGCGCCGAGGAGCAGGTCGTTCGGGACCGGCTTGCCGGGGTTCGCTGGGTCGGGCAGGTAGCGCAGGACGCCGAGCGCGCGGGCGAGCGACAGGCTCGTGGACACGGACACGTTCGGATCGCCGACCGAGTGGTAGATGATCGCGTTCGTCTGCGGCGCCGCGTCCGGGTCGTACGAGAAGTCGAGCCGCTCCGCGGCGCGGTAGTGGCGGGCGTAGCCGATCGGGTCGCCGCGCTCGACCGCCCACGACGCGATCGCCATCAGCTTGCGGAACTCGGGGTTGTTCCGGGGCCGCCCGAGACCGGTCGCGATCGCGACCAGGGGCGAGCCGGCAGGGAAGTGCGCGCCCTCGTACGTGACCGGCACCTCGAACCTGTCGATCACCCCGCGGACCTTCTCGGTCAGACCCTCGTGGACGACCACCTCGATCGCGTCGCCGAACAGGAGCGAGCGGTTCGGGTCCGTGGTCGCGCACTCGGCGAGCGGCGCGGGCACGCCCTCGGCGTCCTTCGCCACGGACCACTCGCCCGGGCGGCACGACACCGGCACCGGCTGGGTGTCGCCGTCCGACAGGCCCAGGTAGGGCCGCTTCTCGACCGCGGCCAGCGCGTCGCACGGCAGGGACACGCGGAACCCGCGCGCCGGGTCCTGGTGCCGGAACGCGCGGATCTCCTTGCCGTTCGTCTTGTTCCGGATCACCACCCGGTCCCCGGGGCGGATCATCGTGGTGCGCGCGAACGGGTAGTAGTGCGGCCGCGTGTCGTCCACCTTCAGGCCGACCTCGACCTTCGGGTACTCGCGGTGCAGGTGGTTGATCATCCAGGCGGCCTCGACCACCTCCCCGGTCGCGCCGTCGGTGCCGGTCAGCGTGCGCGGCGTGAAGACCACGAACGGCCCCATCAGCGGCATCATGACCGCCTCGGGCACGCCCGGGTTCGTGGACCGCACGCCCACGTGGATGAGCCCGCCGCCGCCCGAGATCGGGGTGGTCGCGGTGATCGCCGGCTCCACCCCGGCCAGGACCTGGCTCACGATCGCGCCCATGGACTGGCCCCACACCGCGAACCGCGGGTGCGCGGCCGTGCCGAGGTCCACGACCCCGTCGCCGTTGAAGTCGCCCATCAGGTCGGGCCGGCCGTCCCCGTTGGTGTCGGCGTTCCAGGGCAGCGTGCCGAGCTGCCGGAGCATCCGGATGAATTGCATGTTGTCCACGACCGACTGGCGGACCATGTCGCGCATGTGGAACACGTCCCATGACCAGAAGTCCCCCCCGTTGTCGTAGCTCGACTTCCGGCCGTCGTTGTCGAGGTCGCGGATGCGGCCCGTCTTGAAGCCCACGTAGAACTTCTCGAGCCCCATCATCCGGACGACCGGGACGATCATCGCCTCCCAGTCCGTGGACTCGGTCGCGTCCGGCGCGGGCAGCGCGAGCCCGTGTCCCGGCGCATCCATCCCGCACAGCGCGAACCCGAACTGCGCCATGCGGCCCGCGAACCCGAATATCTCGAACGGCGCGCCGGAGTAGCCGTGCCCGTACAGCATCACGCGGAAGGGGGGCCGGTGCTCGGCGGTCGCCTCCGGGATCGCGCACATGAACGTCGCGGTGGACGGGCCGCGCGTCGCGTCCGCCCCGCGGTACTCCACGTCGAAGCTCTCGTCGTCGTCGTCCGGGTAGAGCGGCGTGGCCCGGCCGTCCTTGTCCGCCAGGAAGTTCGGCGTGGTGAACGACCCGAGCACCCAGTAGTCCACGTGCGCGGTGTCCTTCTGCAAAA
>VGRB01000326.1 GCA_016875475.1 Deltaproteobacteria bacterium | reverse complement strand
GGGGGCGTCACCGGCTCCCATCGGGGGAACGAGGGCCGGTCCGACTCGGGTCCCATCCTCACCTCCGCGCGAACGCCCACCCGTGCTCCCGGTAGCATCGCGTGCGCGCCAGGTCCAGCAGCCGCTCGATCGCCCGCACCGAGCCCGCGCGCCCCCGCTCGAACACGCGGGCGGAGAACGTGGCGTGCCCGCGCGACACGATGCGGTCGTCGAACTGGAAGTCGCTGAACACCGGACCGACCCCCGATGTCGCGAGCCAGTCCTCGAGGTCCGCCTCCGCCGCCACCGCCGCGACGCTCTCGCAGGCGCCGCCCGCGGCCTCCCGCGCCCGCTCCGCGCCGCCGGCGCGGCCGGGCTCCTCGACCACCGCGAGCGCGATCCCGAACCCCATCTCCCGAAGCAGCGGCACGAGCGGCAGCGACCACAGCCCCCTGCCGCCCGCCAGCCGGTGCAGGCCCCGCTCCTCGACCACGATCCCGAGCCGGTGGCCCGACGTCCGTGCGGTCCGCGGACGCCACTCGTGCTCCTCCCACTCCTCCGCCTCGGCCCGGACGCGGGCTGCGAGGTCCGGGCGCTCGAGCCCCTCCGCGAGCGCGAGCAGGAAGTCGAGCGTCCCTTTCACGCCGTATGGCAGGGGCACCTCCACGGTCCGGATGTCGAGCGGCCGCACGATCCGGTCGTAGAGCCGGTCCCACCCCGGATTGCGGCACACCACATGCACGGGCGCGCGCAGGTAGCCGACCGCCGCGCTCGGGGCCACGTCCGGCACGAGCCACGCGTTCCCGCGCACGCCGAGCGCCTCGACCAGTTCGCCCAGCTCCTCGCGGTCCCGGCCGCGCACGAAGCCGACGAGGTTCACGGCACCGGGGCCGCGCTCGACCGGCGGCGCGTCGCGGAACGCCGCTTCCATCATGGCGATCCTGGATTCGAAAGGGCCGTCGCGCGTGCTCTGGTCGCGATACAGGAGCCGGTAGGGCGCGACCCCGTTCTCGCTCTCGACCACGGACCTCACGTCGTCTCCGGTCAGCTGGGGGACGCACGTGCGGTTGACCAGCACGACCTCGGGCTTCAGGTGCTTCCGCACCGACGCGAGCAGGTCGAGCAGCAGCGGCGTCGCGCCCTGGATCACGTCCACGTCCAGGAGGTTCGTGGACAGGCACTGCACGTGATCCGTTCGATGCTCGCCGGGCGACGCGAGCAGCCCGGCATCCGAAGGGGCACCCTTGCCGCGCCCGACGACGCTGCGCCGCGCAATCCGCCACGTGCGGTGGTGTGACTTCAGCGACCCGAGCGGCTGCCACGGGCGCGTGATGAACCCGCGCGCCACAGGAACTGGCACTCGAGGTCCCCGTGCTCGACCCGCAGGCTGTGGCCGGGGAAGACGAGCAGCGCGTCCGCCTGGACCACCAGTTCCTCGTCCGCGAAGAACCGGCTCCAGCCGCGCGGATGGTTCCAGCAGCGGTTGACGCCACCGCACGGCCCAGGCCCGGCCGCGTCCGCTCCTGCCGCCGCGCCCGCGTCGTCCCCGCGGGTGCCGGCCCCGGGGTCCGGCTCCGGCGCGGGCGTGTCGTCCATCGCCGCCCCTTCCGCCGCGGCCTCCGCCTCCGCGATCCCGAGCGGCCGGTCCTGGAGGTGCGCCCGGAGCTGCTCCGGCGTCGCGGCCCGGAGCCGACGTGCGAGCGCCTCGACCAGCCGCCGGACCAGCGGCGCGTCCGCGCTCCCCGACACCGAGAGCGCGAGGCGCTCGGTCCGCGCCAGGAACCGCCCGGCCCGCGCCACGTCCTCGACCAGGAGGTCGGTCGCGGGCAACGCCGTCCCGCCGATCCGGAACATCCACCCGGCCTCGAGCGGGACCACCGACTCCATCCGGACCGCCGCGGCCGCGACGCCTGCGGGCAGTCCGAGGATGCGCCCGTCGACCTCCAGCCGGAGCCCCTCGAACCTCGCGGCGACCTGCTCGGGCGTCACGACCGACCCCGCACGAACCGGCGGATTCCACCATTCGGAGCGATCCGCTCGTTCGGAGCACTCCGCGCTGTCGCTTCCCGGTAGACGCTCCGAGGCCCCTCTTTCGAGCGGCCCCGGAGGGTGTGTGCTTGATCAGGTCAGAAGAGCGGCGGGTCGAACCTGGCTACGTAGCCCGTACTACTTGCACTTGTTGAAGTCGTCGAGCTTCGCGGCCTTCAGCTGGCAGTCGACCTTCGCCTTCGTGACGCGGTCCTTGATCATCTTGTCGGCGCAGGCGTTCAGGTCCTTCTCGGCCTGGGCCTTCGCGTCCGCCTCGGCCTTGGCCTTCGCCTCGGTCGCGGCCTTCACGGCGTCGTTCTTCTGCTGGTTCAGGGCCGCGAACTGCGGGGCGAACTCCTGCGCCTTCGCGTTCTTCTTCTCGTTGTACTCCTTGGCGATGGCCTCCTTGTCGGCCTTCTCGTCCTTGAGCTTCTCCTGCATCTCGCCGTCGATCGCCTGGATCGCCTGGGCCTGCTGGGTCTGGAGGTCCTGCAGCTTCTTCTGGAAGTCCGCGGTGACCTTCGCGATCGGGTCCTCGGCCGGGGGCTGCGGGGTGGCCGCCTTGGTCAGGGTCTGCAGCTGCGCGCAGGCCTTCTTCGCCTCCTCGGGCGTCGCCTTCTTCGCGCACGACGCGGCGAAGACCATCGCGACCACGGCCACCAGAACGGTTCCGAGCTTCTTCATGGGATCCTCCTCCAACTCTCCGTTGCCACGAACACCAGGATTCAACCCACCTGCCCGGAATCGCCGGGCGCGTTCGGGGGCGGATCCTGGCACCGGTCGTCTCCGATGTCAAGACTTGTTTTCGGGGGGCCGGGGAAGTAGGTTTTCGTCCTGATGGACGCACGCAGAACCACAAGGGAATTGCCCGCAGTGAACCGGGTCCTGAGGACGCTCCCCCCGGCCGGTCCGGGCGGGCACGGCGCATCCCGGGCCGCCCTGGTCCGGGCCGTCCGGGAGGCGATCGCGGACCTGAGGCGCGAGGTGCTGGCGGGGCGCGACCCTGGTCCGGCCGCGCTCGCGCCCGAGGCGGTCGCCGCCGAGGCGCTCCGGCGCGTGGCGACCGCGGCCGCTGGGTCGCTCAGGACGGTCGTCAACCTCACGGGCGTGGTCGTCCACACCAACCTTGGACGCTCGCCGCTGTCGCGCCAGGTTCTATCGGAAACCGCCGACCTCCTCGCTGGTTACACGAACCTCGAATACGACGTGCCCGCCCGGCGGCGCGGCAGCCGGAACGACCACGTGGCGTCGCTCCTGCTGCGCGTGGTGCCCGCCGAGGCGGCGTTCCTGGTCAACAACAACGCGGCCGCCGTCCTCCTCGCGCTCGCCGAGCTGGCGCGCGGTCGCGAGGTCGTGGTCTCGCGCGGCGAGCTGGTCGAGATCGGCGGCGCCTTCCGCATCCCGGACGTGATGGCCGCCTCCGGCGCGCGCCTCGTGGAGGTCGGTACGACCAACCGCACGCGCATCGCGGACTACGAGCGCGCCATCGGCCCGGACACGGCCATGCTCTTCAAGGCCCACCGCTCGAACTTCCGCATGGAGGGGTTCGTCGAGGACGCCTCCTGGGAGGAGGTCGCCGCGCTCGCCCGGGGCCGCGGGCTCTCGTCCGTCGCGGACCTCGGCAGCGGGATGCTCGCGGACCTCCCCGTGCCCGGCGCCGCGGACGAGCCCTCGCCGGCCGCGATCGTGCGCGCCGGGTTCGACGTGGTCTGCTTCTCGGGCGACAAGATGCTCGGCGGGCCGCAGGCGGGGGTCGTGGTCGGCCTGGCCGACGCGGTCGCGCGCATGAAGAGGCACCCGCTCGCGCGCGCGCTGCGCGTGGGAAGCTTCACGATCGCGGCCATGGAGGCCACGCTGCGGCGTTACCTCGCGGGCCGCCTCGACGAGGTGCCGGCGGTCGCCGCCCTGCTGGCCCCGGCCTCCGAGGTCAAGGCCCGGTGCGCGCGGATCGTCCGGCGCGCGCGGTCGTCCGGGCTGCCGGCCGGCCTGGCGCTGCGAGTGGTGTCCGTCGCCGCGGAGGTCGGAGGCGGGGCGCTCCCGGGCCACGGGATCCCGTCCCATGGTGTCGAGGTGCGGGTCGAGGGCGCGTCCGACGCGGCGGTGGACGCCGCGCTCCGGGCCGGGGACCCGCCGATCCTGGGCCGGCTGACCGAGGGCAGGGTCGTGCTCGACCCTCGGACCCTGCTGCCGGGCCAGGAGGACGTCGTCGTTCGCGCGCTGCTCGGGCTTCCCGCCGCGATCGCGGAGGCGACCCGAGACACGGGGGATTGAGTCGATGGCGGAAGAGACCGCGAAGGAAGCACCCGCGCCGAAGAAGCCGATCGCGGAGGCGCACCCGGAGATGGCGGCGCGTCATGCCCGCATCGGAGCGCTGATCGCGGCCGCCCATGCGGCGGCGCGGCGCGGCGAGCCCCTCGCGGGCGCGGAGCGCGCCGAGGCGGACGGCCTCGCCGCGTGGGCCGGGCAGGTCGTGGCCGAGACGGTGGGCGACGTCGCCGCGTTCCGGGCGCGCATGGACCGGGACCGTCCGGCGTTCGCGGCCGCGCTGCGCCTGTCCGGCGACGAGCAGGTCGCGGCCCAGCTCCTGGTGGCGGCGGACGACTTGAGGTCGGTGCTGTAGCAGGACGGGCGTTCAGGCCGGGGGCGTGCCCTGGCAGACCGGGACGCCGCTGCTGGTCTTGCACTTGTCGTTCTCGGTGCCGGTGTCGCCGTCGTCGCACGGGTCGCCGATGGACGCCGTCAGCATCCCCTTGCACTTGAGCTTGAAGCAGACCTCCTTCCCGCACTGGGGGGACAACCCCACGATCTTCCCCACGCACTCCTCGTCGCTCCCGCAGCAGCCCGGGGGCACGCACGGCACGTCGGGCGGGGCGTCCGCCGGCACGTCCGGGGGCTCGTCCGGGGGCGTCGCGACATCATCGGCGGCCGTGTCCTCGGGCGCCGGCAGGTCCGGCGCCACGTCCGCGGGCGCGTCCTCCACGGCCTCGGCGGGGACCTCTCCGGGCACGTCGCCCGGCAGGTCCGTCGGGGCCTCGGTCCCGGGGTCGGCAGGCGGATCGGACGCGACGTCGGCGGCGTCCTGCGCCACATCCGCCGGGGCGTCGGTCGCCGCGTCCGTCGGCGCGTCCCCGGCCCCGTCCGTCGCGGCGTCCTTCGGCGCGTCGGCCGCGACGTCGTCCACGATCCACTCGCCGCGCTGGAGCTGCGAGCATGCGGCGAGCGCGAGAATCGCCGCGAGGACCGGGACGGGCACGACGAGCCGCGCCGCTACCATCGCATGCTCCACGCGACGCCCGCGCCGCCGTCGTACGGGACGATCGCGGCGCGGCCGCTCGACTTCGGCCAGAGCACGGCCGACGTCACCACGAGCGCGGCGCCCGCCCCGGCCAGGGCGCACCCGACCGCGAGGTTCAGCGGCCCGACCGTGTCCGCCTCCTTCAGGAGCTTCCCCTTCTCGTCGTAGATCGCGCCTTCCTGTGCCAACACGTCGATGACGTGCTGCGCCAGGAACACGGCGCCCCCGGCGACCATCGCGCCGCCGACCGCGACGCCGGCCCAGTTCCAGGCCGCGGTCCGCTGCCCGGGAGCCGACACGCTGACCGCGGGGCCGCCGGACGGAGCCGGCGCGGCAGCAACGATCGCCAGGTCCGTGGTCACGTTGGTCAGGCCGCCGGACTCGATCAGCACGTCCAGGAGCAGCGACCGCCCAGTCGATGAACGGACCTCGACGCGGTGCGAGCCGGGAGACAGCTTGACGGGCACGCCGACCGCGATGCCCGCGTCGCTGCCGTCCACGAATGCCTGCGCGTCCGCGTCGTTCGACACCAGCACCATGGTCCCGGCCGGCTTGTGCGAGAGGATGCGGTTCACCTCCGCCTCGCACCGCTCGCCGAGCTCCCCTGTCGCGCCGCCCTCGACGCAGGCCTGGAACGCGAGCAGCGCCTCCTCCGGCCGCTGGGCCGCGTCATAGACCCGCCCCAGCTCGTATCGGAACAGGGGCTCGGGGCACAGTGCGGCCGCCCCGCGTGCGTGCTCGACGGCGAGCGGCGCCTCGCCGCGGTCGAGACGGTCGTGGGCCATGCGGATCAGGGACTGTGCCCTCGCTCGATGGGAGGCCGGGCACCCGGCACCGGACGCGGCGACCGGACCCGGACCCGACGCGGCGGCCGGGCGCGTGACCAGGCCCGCGACCACGGCCGCGACGGCCGGCGCGATCCGGCACCAGCGAGACATGAAGACGACCTCCGGTCCCGGGCCGCGCGCGCCGCCCGCCGGGCCGAACAGGCCACGCGCGCGCAATCCTCAGTCTAGGCCGGGCGGACGCCGGGTGTCAACGAGACGTCGGGGAGAGCGCGCCGCGCTGTGGCGCGGCGCGCTCGGCGGCCGCAAGGCGGCCGCGCAAGGGGGGTGGCCCGCGCCCCGCATCGCGGGGCGGCGGGCAGGGGGGCGAGCCGCGCCCCCCTCCGATCGATGCCCCTGGGGCCTGCCG
>VGRB01000325.1 GCA_016875475.1 Deltaproteobacteria bacterium | reverse complement strand
GGGGAGCTTGCCGTTGTGGAACACGTACCCCGTGACCCCCCCGCCGTCCGCATCGACCTTGCCGATGTGCCATCGCACGTAGAGCGACCCGCCGATCCCCGACTGCCATCGCCGGATCGCCCAGTGCTCCACGCCGTTGTTGGCGCCGGCCGGGTGGACGTACCGCGACCCGATCGAGGTCCAGGGCGGGTCCCCCGCGTACCAGTCCCACGCCGCGCCCGTCCAGTAGTCGGTCGGACCGTGCCCGCTCCCGTCGTGGGGGAACGCGGCGAACTCCCCGGCCGCATAGACCTTGTCCGCGTCGGAGGTCCGGTTCCAGTAGCCGTAGGTCCAGCCGTTCGCGCCCTGCACGCCGGCCGGCGACCAGTTCGCCTCGGAGTCCGCCGCCGGCGGCCCGAGCGCGTCGGGCGTGGCGGGAAGCTCCGGCGCCGCGGCGCGGTCGAAGCCGAGTCCGGTCACCCCGGGGCTCCATCCCGAGTCGTCGAACAGCGCCCCGACCCAGGCCGCCGGGTCCGCCTCCGCCGGGACCTTGTAGCGGGCGTCCGCGCCCGTGACCGCGAGCGGCGTGCTCGCGACGCTGACGGTGATGCCGTAAGACGCCCCCGCGATCTGGGGGGGATACTTGTAGAACTCCTGGACCAGGTTGCCGTCCGGGTCCTGGAAGGTCAGAGTCTCCCCGTCGCCGGACAGCTTGAAGTTGGTGTGCAGCGGCGCACCCGGGTCCTTCCGGTTCTTCTCCGACGCGAACACGACGACGTAGCGGCCGGGCGGGATCGTCACGTCCGGGAAGACCCACTTCGCGGGCTTGTCCGGGTTGTCCGACAGGCGGTACCCCCCGAGCGCCATCGGCTCGTCGCCCGGGTTGTAGATCTCGAGCCAGTCCGAGAAGTCGCCGTCCTCGTCCGCGAACGGGCCCTGGTTCAGGGCCATGAATTCCGTGATCACGGGCTTCGGCTTCGGGGGCGGCGCCGTGTCCGCGGGCGCGTCGGCCGCGACGTCGGCCGGCGCATCCGCCGCCGCGTCCGCCGGCGCATCCGTGGGCGCATCGGCGGGGGCGTCCGCGGGCAGGTCGGCCGGGGCGTCGACGGGGTTGTCGGCCGCGACATCCGGCGACGCGGGTGTGTCGACGGCCACGTCCGCCGGCACGTCCGCCGGGACGTCGGGCTTGACGGGCACGTCCTGGACCGCGGGGACGTCCTGGACCGCGGGCACGTCCTGCGCGACCGGCACGTCCGCGGGCGAGTCCGGCCACGCGACGTCCGGCCACGCGACGTCCGGCCAGGCCAGGTCCGGCCAGGCCAGGTCCGGCCAGGCCAGGTCCGGCCACGCAACGTCCGTCGCCTCGTCCGCTTCCCCTGCCTCCTCCGCGTCGCCGGGTTCGCCCTCGGCGGTCTCGTCCGCGTCCGGGGTCGGGTCGCCGGCATCCGGGTCGGCATCCGGGTCGGCATCCGGGTCGGCATCCGGGTCGCCATCGGGTGGTATCGCGTCCGCCTCGCCGTCCGGCGGGACGTCCCGATCCGCGTCCGGATCGAGGTCCGGCCATGCGTCGAGCGGCTCGTCGAACGGGTCGGGACCATGCTCGGCGGCCGGATCGGGGTCGGGGTCGGTTCCCGGCGCCGGGTCGGCCGGGACGTCGTCGAACGCGCCGGGATCGGGGGCGTCCGCATCCGCGGGCGGCTTCGAGCCCGCTCCCGCGCAGGCGGCGCACGCCGTCGCGCACGCCATCGCGCACGCCATCGCGGTCCCGAGCCGGTTCCACCCCGCGGCGCCGAACGAGCGGTTCGTCGTCATTGGGGCAGTATCTCCGCGGCAGGGGGCGGGATCAAGGGTGGGCCTGGAGGGGCAGGGGGCGGGCACGGACGGCTACTCGCAGGCCACCCGGTGGATCGGGCGGCCGGCGCCCTCCGCGACGTGGATGTAGCCGAGCCCGTCCGCCTCGTAGGCGATGGCCTCGTTCAGGGATGCCTCGGCCGTGAAGGGGACCGGGACGGCAGGGGAGCCGAAGATCTCGTCGAACGGCTGCCCGGGGGCGAGGCGGTGCTCCTCGACCGATCCGTACCCCCGAAGGAGCAGGCGCGTCCCGCACGGGTGGATGCTGCCGCCGGTCGAGATCGGGAGCTTCACCGTCCCGACCAGGACCGCGTCCACCTGCACGCCGGGCTGCCAGGGGGCGGCGATCTTGAACACCTCGTACGGGGAGGGGTCCTTGATCACGACGTAGATGTCCCCGGTCGCGGGGTGGACCATGAGCGTCTCGCTGTTGCGGCCCTTGCCGTCGGGGTAGCGGTAGGGCAGGGCGGTGAACGGGACCGTGACGGGAGAGGCCGGGTCGAGCGCGGACGGCTCGGGGACGACGAAGACGACGTACTCGGACCGCACGTGCGAGTTGTCCCCGATGTCCCCCGCGAAGACGCACGAGCCCGTGTCGCACGGGCCGACCGCCATGTCCTCCCAGTCGTAGGCCTTCCCGCCCGCCGCGAGCCGGAACTCGCCGTGCGGCTGGCCGGTCACGTCGAGCGCCCAGAACCGCGCGATGTCGCCGGAGTCGTTGTGGGCGTAAAAGATCCCCTCGTGCACGCGGCTCGCCGCGATCCCGGACAGCTCCTTCAGGTCCGGGATCGCCAGGGTACCCGCGACCGAGGGCTTGCCGTATGCCGCGCACACGGGGCACCCGGGATCCGGCGCCTCCCCCGTGCCGTCCGGCGGCGTGTCGGCTGCGAGGTCCCCCGCCCCGTCGGCCGCGAGGTCCCCCGCCCCGTCGGCCGCGAGGTCCCCCGCCCCGTCGGCGGCGAGGTCCCCCGCCCCGTCGGCCGCGAGATCCCCCGGCGCGTCGGGGGTTGGTTCCGGCGCCGCGTCCGGGGCTGTTTCGGGGGGGGGGATCTCCTCCGCCGGGTCCGCGTCCGCGCCCTCCGTCTCCGCGATCGCGTCGGCCCCTGCGTCCTCGGGCGTTTCCGGCGCCTCGTCCGCGGCTTCGGGACCGGTCTGGTCCCCGTCGGGCCCGCCCGCGTCGGCCTCGCTTGTCCCTCGTTCGTCCGCGTCCGGGGCATCATCGTCCGTGCCGCCCTCCGACTCCCCGTCCGCCGCGCCCGGCTCGCCGGGATCGGCCCCCACGACTCGCGGCGCGGGCCCGGCGCACGCGCAGAGCGCCCCGAGCAGCAGCGCGGTTGCGGCGACGCGGACCCGGCGCATCGAGCCTCCTTCGTTCTCAGGGAGTATCCGCAGCGCAGTCGCGGGGGTCAAGGCGGCGGCCGGCTGAGGAATCCCCTCATGATCGGCAGCCGAAGGGAGTCGGGGCGTTGCGTGCGCGGAGGGCGCCGGGCCATCGGGCCTCACATCTGGCCCGCGGCCCGGCGCGCCCGGTTTGCGGGGATGCCTCAGGGCGGCCGGGTCAGCCGGGCGAAGCGGCCAGCACGTCGCGCAGCGCGTGGCTCAGGCCCTTCAGGTCGTACGGCTTGATCGCCACTCCCCTGAAGCCGTGCGCGCGGAATTCCGACATCACGGGGTCGGCGGAGTAGCCGCTGGACACGATTACGCGGGCCTCGGAATCGATGTCCAGCAGGTGCCGGACGGCCTCCACGCCTCCCATGCCGCCCGGGACCGTGACGTCCAGGATCACGGCGTCGAACGGACGCCCGTCCGCCCTCGCCGCCGCGTACGCCTCCACGGCCGCCGCCCCGTCCGCCGTCGTCGCAGCCTCGAACCCGAGCCAGGCCAGCATCTGGGAGCAGACGCTCCGGACCATCTCCTCGTCGTCCATCACGAGCACCCGGCCCCGGCCCTGGACCACGGCCTCCCCGGGGGGCCGGGCGCGGGGCACCGCGGCGGTCGCCGGGAGATAGACGCGGAACGTCGTCCCGCGGCCCTGCCGCGACTCCACCGTGATGAGCCCCTGGTGGTTCCTCACGATCGAGTAGCAGGTCGCGAGCCCGAGCCCGCTGCCCTTCTTCTTGGTCGTGAAGTACGGGTCGAACACCCGCTGGAGATGCTCGGGCGCGATCCCCACGCCGTTGTCCTCGACCGACACCTCGACCATGCGCCCGTCGGGCAGCGGCGGCGGCCGCGGGTCCCCCGGGGCGAGGTTCCTCGCGCGGACGCGGATGACGCCGCCGTCCGGCATGGCCTCGTCCGCGTTGATGACGAGGTTCCCGATGACCTGGCTGAGCTGGCCGAGGTCGGCCTCGACCGCCCACAGGTCGTCCGTGATCGAGAACTCGCAGCGGACGTTCGAGCCGCGGAGCGAGAAACCGGTCGAATCCAGGATCGTTTCGCCGATGCGCGCCGCCTTCCGGATCGGCGCGCCCCCCTTGGAGAACGTGAGGAGCTGCTGGGTCAGCTCGCGTGCGCGCACGATCGCCTTCTCCGCCTCCCCGAGCCAGGTCGCGGGCTTGCCCCCGGGCGGCACCTCCAGCCCGGCGAGCGAGACGTTGCCCAGGATCGCGGTCAGCAGGTTGTTGAAGTCGTGCGCGATCCCCCCGGCGAGGAGCCCGACCGACTCGAGCTTCTGCGCCTTGCGCAGCTCGGCCTCCATCTGGTGCTCGACCGTCACGTCCCGGAACACGAGGACCACCCCCACGATCCGGCTATGGGCATCGCGGATGGGCGCTCCGCTGTCGGCGAGGACGCGCTCCCGCCCGTCCCTCGCCAGCAGGACCGTGTGGTTCGCGAGCCCGACGACCATCCCGCTCGCCAGGACCTTGCTGACCGGGTCCTCGCACGGCCGGCGGGTCGTCTGGTGCACGATCCGGAAGACCTCGGCGAGCGGCCGCCCGACCGCCTCGTCCTGACGCCAGCCGGTCAGCTCCTCTGCCACGCGGTTGACCAGGACGATCCGGCCCTCCGTGTCCGCCGTGATCACGCCGTCGCCGATGCTCCGGAGGGTCACGGCCAGCCGCTCGCGCTCCTCGGCCAGCGCGGTCTCGGCGCGCCGCCGCTTCTCCTCCTGCGCCAGCCCGTCGAGGCCGAGACCCAGGTCCGCGGCAAGCGCCGAGAGCAGGCCCCGCTCCTCCTCGTCGTCCGCCCACGCCGGCTCCGCGGACACGGCGAGCACCCCGTACTGGCGGCCCTGGTGCGCCACGCGGACCGCGAGCGCCCGCCCGGCGTCCGTCCGCCGCGGGAAGGGGCACACGTCGCACGACTCGCACGGCGCGGTCGCCGGCGCGGGTGCCCCGTCCATTGCCGCGCGGACGCACGGCAGGTCGTCGACCACCACGGCCGGAGATGCCGACTCCGCGCAGGAGCCCGAGATCCCCGCCATGCCGGCGACGCCCAGCGCGCCGGACGCGTCCGCCACCGCGAGCCACGCGCAGTGGTGACCGCGGCTCGCCACGAGCGCGTCGCAGGCGGCCTGCGCGAGGCGGGAAGGCTCGCGCTCGCGGGCGATCGCCTGGTTCACGTCGCGCACGCCGCGCAGAACCGCGTTCAGGTGCCGGACCCGCGCGAGCGCCGTCTCCAGCTCGGCCGTGCGCTGCGCCACGAGGTCCCGGAGCCGGTCGCGGAGCGCGGCCAGCTCGGCGTTCGTCGCCTCGAGATGCTCCCGGTGCTCGCACCGGTCCACGAACAGCGCCAGCGAGCCTGCGAGGTTGCGGACGAACGGCTCGTAGGGCGCGAAGCGGTCGGCGTCCGCGACCTCGCACACGAGGAAGCCGTGGTGGCCGTTCGGCAGCTCGAGTGGGAACACGCGGACGCCCGGCCTGGCCGCGAGCGCGCACTCCGGGTCGCCACCGGCCGGGGCGACGCCCCCGGGAGTGACGCAATCGCCGCAACCCGCCGCCGCACCGGGACGCGGGCGGGAGGCGCCCCGGACGCAGGCGGAGCACCCGGCCAGGCCCGGCACGCCCGCGAGCGCCACCGGGACCCAGTCGGCCATGCGGTCCCGGTCGGAGAACGCGGCGAGCGCGCTCGACGCGGCGAGCAGCCGTCCGAGGACACGGGGATCCGCGACGCTGGGGCCCGGTTCCATGTCCGCCCCCATTGCGGGAATCAGCGCCGCCGCGCCAGGAACTCCTCGGGCCCGACGTAGTACGGGTTCCGGACGATCGTCCCGTTGACGACCATCATCGGGTGGACCTTCAGGACGTCGAACACGGCCTCGCCGCTGAAGCGCCGGGCGTCGTACTGGCAGATCGCCGTGACCGGGTGGGACGCGAGGACGTCGTTGACGAGGGCCTCGTACTCCATCAGCCGGTCGGACCCGGGGAGCCCCCGCAGCGCCCAGGACATCTCGCCGCTGACCCGGGAGCCCGGGTACCCCTCGGCGACCGTGCCCGCGTGGAAGGCGCGCAGCGTGTCGAGCATCCGGTCGGGGACGAACGTCCCGTCCGGGCAGTAGGTCGCCTCGGCCTGCGTCACGCCGAACCGGCCCGGGTCCGCGGGGAGGTCCACCCCCATGCCGGCGAGCCAGCCCCGCACGTCGTCCGGCGACGCGAGGTCGGCGAAGTAGGCGACCTTCTCGCCGTCGCGGAGCCCCGCGTCGAGGAACTTCGAGACGAGCCGGCGGCGCTCCGCCTCGTCGTCGTAGATCAGGCACATGTGCGTGCCTGCCGGGAAGCGCTCCC